>JBKJSJ010000270.1:0-20748 GCA_046595965.1 Ferruginibacter sp. | reverse complement strand
TTTGCAAATTTATTATTGATGAAAAATAAACAAAACAAAAAATGAGAATATATTTTGCGCTTACCTCCCTGTTATTTTTCTTATCCCCATCGCTTTATGCGCAGGATAGCATTCAGGCTACTATTGTTTTAATTGGAGATGCCGGCCAGCTTACCAACGGAAAACACCCTGTGGTGGATGCAGTAAAAAAAACCATTCCGCTTAATTCTAAAACAACCGTTATTTATCTTGGAGACAACTTATATAAAACCGGCCTGCCCGACGACGCTTTGCCTACTTACGCAATAGCCAAGGCTCCCTTAGACTCTCAGATAAACATTGCGGGAAAAGAAAAAGTACGGGTTTATTTTGTACCCGGTAATCATGACTGGGCCAATGGCGGAAGTTATGGGTACGAGTCTATATTGAGGGTACAGAATTATATAGATATTCTGGGAAATGAATTTGTGAAAATGTATCCCAGGGATGGCTGCCCGGGTCCGGAAGAAATTAAAATAAACAATGACATTACTTTAATAATGATGGATAGTCAATGGTGGCTGCATGAAAAAGATAAACCGGGAATTGAATCGGATTGCCCCGCTAAAACCAAACCCGAAGTGCTGGCACAATTGAATGATATGCTTGCTAAAAATGCCAACAAGCTTGTTTTATTTGCTTTTCATCATCCACTAAAAAGTTATGGCCCGCATGGAGGATATTTTACTTTAAGGCAACATATTTTTCCATTTACTGACATCAATAAAAACTATTATTTTCCGCTTCCGGTGCTCGGCTCTGCCTATCCCCTTACCAGGGCTGTTTTTGGTACAGAGCAGGATCTTAAACATCCACTTTACCAGGAAATGATAAAGCAGATAGAACCCGTAGTAAAAGCACACCCCAATGTAATTTTTCTTGCTGGTCACGAACATACCCTGCAAATGATACAGGATAGTGGTTACAATTATATAGTAAGTGGAAGTGGAAGTAAAAGCAGCAGGGTTTCCAAAGGAAGAAATTCGCTTTTTGCCTCCAGCAAAATGGGATTTGCCACATTGCAAATATCTAAAAACAAAAATGTACAAGTTAAATTTTACACCGTAACCGGTGACTCAATCAGTATGGAATTCAGTAAAAACATTCTTGATTTTTCTAAGTTTCTGGAAGTAAAGAAAGATACTGCACGTGTGATTGAATATGCCTTTAAAGATAGCGTTGTTATATCTGCTAGTGACCAATATAAAATTTTTAATGGCTTTAAGCAGGTTTTCCTGGGAAATAATTACAGGAAAGAGTGGAGTGAGCCGGTACCTTTTAAGGAGTTTAATATCCGCAAAGAACAAGGGGGTTTTAAAATTTTAAGCATGGGTGGAGGCAAGCAAAGCAAATCGCTTAAACTGGCAGATAAAAACGGTAAAGAATGGACCCTGCGTACGGTAGATAAAGATCCCGAAAAAGTGGTGCCAGCCAATTTACGGGGAACCATTGCCCAACAAATTGTGCAGGATATGATATCTGCCGGTCATCCTTATGCTTCACTGGTAATACCTACCCTTGCTAAATCTGTAGGAATATTGGCGGCTCAACCCAAATTTTTCTTTGTCCCCAATGATCCGGCTTTTGGCATTTACAGAAATATTTTTGCCAATACAGTTTGCACACTGGAAGACAGAGATCCTACTGAAGATGGATCAGAAACAAAAAGCACAAGCAAAGTGCTCAATAAAATATATGAAGACAACGATCATCATATAGACCAGGAAGCGGTGTTAAAAGCAAGATTGTTGGATATGCTTATTGGGGACTGGGACCGGCATGCAGACCAGTGGAAATGGGGTACTGCAGATACAGGAAAAGGTAAATTATATTATCCTGTACCCAGAGACAGGGACCAGGCATTTTTTAATTCTGATGGCCTGTTGGTTAAATTTTTATCAAGGAAAGAATTACCATTTTTACAGGGGTTTAAAAAGAATATCCCTGACATTAATGGTTTAAATTTTGCCGCAAGAGATTTTGATAGATCTTTTATGAATTCGCTCGACTTAAAAAGCTGGAATGCGACAGCAGATACTTTTCAAAGCCAGATTACTGATGCGGTTATTATTAAAGCAGTTAAACAATTACCGCTTCCCATACTGGCCCTCGATTCTGCATTGCTCGTAAATAAACTCATCAGCAGGCGAAATATTTTAAAAAAAGAAGCACTGGATTATTATAAATTTATTTCTAAAGAAGTTACAGTGCCTGGTAGTAACAAGGCTGAATATTTTCACCTGCAGGATGATAACGGAAACCTTAAACTTTCTGTGTATAAGATAAATGAAAAATCTGATTCTGCTACCCTCATGTTCAGGCGCACTTTTAATTACGAATATACCAAAGCACTTGTATTGCATGGCCTTAATGGAGACGATAAATTTGAAGTAGATGAAAATGTAAACTCAAAAATAAAATTGAGAATTATTGGAGGTAAAGGAACCGATACTTTTAATTTGAATGGCAAAATAAGTAATACAGTGTATGATCTTAGTACAGAAAAAAATGCATTTTTAAATACCCGCCTATCCAAAAAAGAGTTGTCTGCCAATCCTTCTATATTAAATTATAAAAGCTCCGGCTTTGAATATGACAGAGTACGGTTTCCGCAGATAAACATTGGCTATAATGCAGAAGATAAATTATTGCTGGGCCTGGGCTTTAGTAAGAGAACTTTTGGATTTAGAAAAGTTCCTTACAAGTCTGATCAAAAACTTACTACCCTCTTTGCCGTAACCGAATCTGCTTACCAGGCAAAATATAAAGGTATCTTTAACAACGTGTTTTTTAAAAATGATATTGTTGTAAATGCAGCATTCGTAAGACCTACCCTCAACAACTTTTTTGGGTTTGGCAATTCAAGTGTTTTTGACAAAAGCAAACCGGTTGATTATTACAGGGTGCGGTATAATTATATCCAGGCAGATGTAATGGTAAGAAACAGGTTTACAAACTTTTTTTCAATTTCTGCTGGGCCCGAATACTTTCACTATTCCAGCCAGTTTAAAGATAACAAAGGGCGCATATTGCAGGAACCATTTATTGTAGGAAGAGATTCTGCCAGTGTTTACTCAGACAAAGACTACCTTGGAGGTAAGATAAAAATGGATATTAATTATATAAATAATGAAATATTTCCTACAAGGGGAATTACCTGGTACAATGAATTTTCTTCTTTAATGGGATTAACTAAAAATAGCAGGAACCTTACCAAGCTTACTTCCGACATGACGATTTATGCAAGCATATCTGATGCCAGCAGGGTTACCGGGGTATTGCGTGCAGGCGGCGGACATATATTTTCTTCTAACCCGGAATATTTTCAAACCCTTTCATTAGGTGCACAAAATTATGTTCGAGGGTTTAGAAAAAACAGGTTTGCTGGAACTTCCATGGCTTATGCCAGTGCCGAAGCTCGCTTTAAAGTATTAACCTCAAAATCATATATATTACCAGGCGACGTGGGCTTATTGGGTTTTTACGACATTGGGCGGGTGTGGCAGGCCGGGCAGTCATCAAAGAAATGGCACAACTCTTTTGGAGGAGGTATTTATTTTGTGCCCTATAACGTGGTTATGGTTTCTGTAGCACTTGGCGTATCGGAAGAAGACCAGTTGTTCAACTTTACTTTGGGAACCAAACTAAGCCTTACATTTTAAAAACCATGGAGAACGCAATTATTTATAAAAAAGTAGAAAAATACGTTACCGATCTTTTTCAAAAAGAGCAAAACCCTTTATTGGTTTTTCACAACCTGGAGCATACCGAATATGTAGTACGCAAAGCCAGGGAAATTGCCGGGCATTACCAACTAAGTGAAAAAGATATGCTCGTTGTTTTTATGTCTGCCTGGTTTCATGATACAGGTTACCTGCAGGCGCCTGCACATATACATGAAGAAAAAAGTGTGGAGCTCATGAAACAATTTGCACAAGCGCACAGTGTGCCGGCAGATATTACACAACAGGCAGAGGCCTGCATTATGGCCACAGCCCGCAATAAGGAACCTGTAGGCTTACTGCAGGAAATTATCAGGGATGCAGATACTTACAACCTGGGCACTAAAGATTTTAAGAAAACAAATAAACAGGTTTATGCTGAATGGAAAAATTCTAATCCTTCGCTTTTAAAATCAACTTTTGATGAGGGTGCTATTAACTTATTGGAATCACACCGGTACTACACCAGTTATTGCAAAGAACAGTTGCAGGAAACTAAAATTAAAAACATGAAAAAACTAACGGATAAAACTGAAAACAAAATAGAAAAAAAGAACGCAGATAAATCTCATAAACAGCAGAGGCAAGAAGAAGTAAAAGAAGAAAATACTACCCTATCTGAAAAAGCGGGCACTACAAAAGGAATGCAAACTATGCTCAGGCTCACCTCCAGCAATCATATCCAGTTAAGCGAAATGGCAGATTCAAAAGCCAATATTCTTATTTCTGTAAATGCTATTATCATTTCAGTAATCCTATCTGTATTATTAAGAAAATTACAGACAGACCCTTACCTGACTATACCTACACTTATTTTTTTATCAGCTTCTGTTATCACCATCGTTATAGCCATTCTGGCAACAAGACCAAAATTAAATGAAGGAACTTTTAGCAGTGAAGATGTAAACAATAAAAAAACAAACCTGCTGTTCTTTGGCAATTTTCATAAAATGCAGTTGAAAGAATATGAAGATGCAATGAGAGTAATGATGACAGATGCCGATTATTTATACAGCTCTATGGTACAGGATATTTATCACCTCGGTACAGTATTAGGCAGAAAATATAGGCTTATCCGGTTGGCTTATACAATTTTTATGGTAGGCATTGTAGTTTCTGTTATAGCGTTTGCACTGGCTTCTATATTTTATGTTCCTGCACCTGCCGCCGCCCATGCCAATACTTCCGGTTCACCATTCTAATTTAAAACATGTTATATAACCGGGATCTCAGTTGGCTTACATTTAACCACAGGGTGTTGCTGGAAGCAAAAGACCCTGCTGTACCATTGTATGAAAGATTAAAATTCCTGGCGATTTTTTCTTCTAACCTCGATGAGTTTTTTAGAGTAAGGTACCCGGTGGTAGTAGCTTTTTCCAAACTCAACAAAAAAACCATCCGCAAAGAATCATTGCTGAGTGAAGAGGATATTGCTGAAAAAATGCAATACAACATACAGCAACAGTTAAAAGAGTTTGGCAGTATATTACTGCAGGACATTATTCCTGGTTTAAAACAAGAAGAGGTATTTTTTTATTACAATGAACCTTTACCAGAAGAGCATTTTGCAGAAATTAAAGAAATTTTTTTATCTAAAGTTTTGAGTTTTATACAGCCTGTAATTTTAGGTGCGGGCACCGAGTATAATTTTGCGCCGGAAAATAACCAGTTGTATTTTGTAGTAACCATTCAGGATGAGGCCAAAGAAACAATCAGTCATGTAGCAGTAAATATTCCTTCAAAAAAACTTAAGCGATTTTATACGCTTCAAACCATATCCGGTAAAAAGCAGGTTGTTTTTATTGATGATATTATCCGGCACAATATGCAGATGCTTTTTGCCGGCCAGGTTATTAAAAGCATTTATAGTATAAAGTTTAACAGAGATGCAGAAGTATCGCTGGGTGATGACTACAGTGATAAACTGCTTGATAAAATAGAAAAGCAATTAACAAAAAGAGACAGGGGCGCAGCCTCCAGATTCTTATTTGAAAAAGGGATGCCGGCAAATCTTCAGCATTTTCTGGCGGCCATGTTTAAAGTAAATGTATCGGATATGTTTGAAGGTGGCCGCTACCATAATCTCAGCGACCTGTTTACTTTTCCTTCGTTTGATGAAAGTTTACATTATAAAAAAGAATCACCCATACAGTTTCCTCCAGCCGGAGATATTTTTAACAGCATCGCACAAAATGATATTTTGCTACACCTACCTTATCATTCCTATGCGCCAGTACTAAGTTTTTTTAACCAGGCTGCAGTAGATGCAGATGTTACAGAAATATACATTTCGCTATACAGGGTAGCTACAGAGTCGCATATTGTAAATGCTCTAATAAGCGCAGCTAAAAATGGCAAAAAAGTTACAGCCATTATAGAATTAAAAGCAAGGTTTGATGAAGCCAATAATATAAAATGGAGCCGGGTAATGAAAAAAGCCGGTGTAAAATTAATATACAGCGAATCTGCTGTAAAAGTACATTCTAAAATAGCTTTGGTTAAAAAGAAATCGGGAGATACCAGCTCCGCTTATGCCCTAATAAGCACCGGCAATTTTAATGAAAGTACCGCCTCATTTTATACCGACCATTTATTAATGACAGCCGATAAAAAAATATGCAGGGAACTGGAATGGCTGTTTGAATTTTTACAAAATAAACAGGCCCATGCAAATACTGCACCCATGCCCTTTGAAGATTTGCTGGTATCGCCCTTTAATCTTTTAACGAGGTTTGAAAAATTAATAAATGCCGAAATAAAAAAAGCCAAAAAAGGGTTGCCTGCATTTTTAAGAATAAAAGTAAACAACCTGGAAGAACCCTATTTTATCAACCTGCTTTACAAAGCAAGTGAGGCGGGTGTAAAAATAAATTTAATCGTACGGAGTATTTGCTGCCTTGTACCTGGCATACAAAACTTAAGTACCAATATTACCATTAAAAGAATTGTAGATAAATATCTTGAGCATAGCAGGCTCTTTATTTTTGGCACAGATGAAGATGCTGTGGTGGTAATGGGCTCGTCAGACTTAATGACCCGCAACCTTCGCCACCGCATAGAAGTATGCCTGCAAATATCAAACCCTGTGATAAGCCGGCAACTAGTAGATTATTTTGAAATGCAATGGGCCGATAACAGTAAGTCAACTTACACAACGAATGATATGCAACAGCAAAGACCCGCAGAGCAGGAAACAATTATTAATGCGCAACACAGCATATATGAATATGTAAAAAATTATCCGGTTGAAATTTAAAAAACTAAATAACATTTTTTCCGAAGTTGCAAAATATCGTTTCCGTAGGGTGGTTTATATTGCCATTTTCTGGACTGCTATAGATTTGCTGGTAACCGTTTTAAGTAATACCCCGGTAAAATCTTTATTCTTTAATTTGCAAATAAGAGCTGTGCTTGTATTTCCCTTCAGCCTCCTCATGGGTTATCTTTTTGTTTTTACCTTAAAAAATATTTTCAGAAATAAACCTATGCTGATAAATTTTCTGGTAAAATCTGTGATCATTTTGCTGGGAGCACTTTTCATGAATTTTATTATACAGTTTGTAGATAAGCTGTTTTTAGAACATCTGTCAGTGAAAGAGGTAATGCAGCATTTTTCTGATGGGAGAATGGATCTTAAATGGTTTTTAAGACAAACCCTTTACTGGATAATACTATTTATAATTACACAATTATACCTGGAAGTAAACGATAAATATTCGCCGGGGGTATTTGTAGATATTTTACGGGGAAAATACCTCTCTCCAAAAATCGAAAACAGGATTGTGATGTTTATAGATTTAAAAGATTCTACTACAATTGCAGAAAAACTGGGTCACCAGCAATACTTTCTTTTTATCAGGGATTTTATCTGCTATGTATCCACAGCGCTGATTGAATACAACGGCATTATTTACCAGTATGTGGGCGACGAGGTAGTAGTATCCTGGTTAGACAATAAAAAAAATATTAAGAACTGTTTAAATGCAGTAATAGAATCGAGGAAAAATATACAAAAAAAGAGCACCTCCTTTAAGCGGCGGTTTGATATAATTCCAGAGTTCAGGGTAGGTATACATGTGGGCGAAGTAACGATAGGAGAAATTGGCGTAATAAAAAAAGACCTGGCTATGAGTGGCGATACTATGAACACCACAGCCCGCATCCGCAGTGCCTGCAATGAACTAAATGAAAAATTCATCGTATCAAAAGACTTTGTAGATAAGAGTGATTTAACCAACTGGCAGGCCGAAAGCCTGGGCATGGTAGAATTAAAAGGTAAAGCCCTGGAAATTGAGTTATTTTCATTGAAGATATAGCAACCACTTTTTATGGCAACAAACAGCAGACACAAAAATTATTTTCTCAATATATTTAAATTACTCAGCATAGAAATGGCTGCCATTTTTTTGGCATTCATATTTTCTATGCTGGCGGTTGTATTTATAATTAAGCGTATTTTTTTTGTAAAAACAGAATGGCTTGATGAATGGGTGTTTGATTTTTTAAGAAGCCATGTTTCTGATAATAGTACCGTTGTTATGAACAGCATTACCTGGCTGGGTTCTCATTATTTTTTAATACCAGCATTCTTACTGTTGATTTTACATGCTGTGTTTATAAAAAAAGATAAATGGCTGGGCATTAGAATTGCCGCCATTTCTATAAGCAGTGTGCTGCTGATGATTTATTTAAAATATATTTTTAACAGGCCACGCCCATTGGTGCCGTTGCTAAACGAGGCAAGCGGGCTAAGTTTCCCCAGTGGCCATGCTTTTATGAGTTTCTCTTTTTTTGGGCTTTTAATTTATATACTGCACAAAGAGATGCAAGCATCCTGGTTAAAATATTTACTCATGTTTTTAATATGCTGCATTGTACTTTTAATTGGCCTCAGCCGCATTTACCTGCGGGTACATTATGCCAGTGATGTAATAGCCGGATTGTGTATGGGATTTATGTGGATTGTAATTTCGCTTTCGGTGTTGCATTTTGTAGAGAAACAAAAAAAGAGATTGCCATCTTTGTAATGAATAATTTTTTACCCCAACCCCACTTCTTCATGCCTTGCAGGGATATGCACATCTGCATATCCCTTGCGCAATAATCTTTCTCTAAAATCCTGTTGCACTTCATACTCTCCGTGCACCAAAAAAAGTTTTTGCACAGCACGTATTTCCTGGCAGCCCAGGAACTGCATCAGGTCGTCGTAATCGCCATGGGCGCTCATGCTGCGCATTTGACCAATCTCTGCATTTACTTCGTGTGGCTGGCCAAAAATACTCACTTCCTGTGGCTTGGGAATTCTTATCAATCTTCCTCCCAACGAATTGGGCTCGCAGTAGCCGGTAAGCACAATACTATTGCGGCTGTTTTCTATATTATTGCTGATATGATGTTTTACTCTGCCTGCATCGGCCATGCCGCTTGCACTTATAATAATACAGGGATTTTTATAGTAATTCAGCATCTTTGATTCATCTACCGAGTTCACAAATTTTAATCCTTTAAAACCAAAGGGATCATTGTCGCTCAATAAAATTTTTTGAATTTTTGCATTAAAATATTGCGGGTACCTTTTTACAATCTGTGTGGCTTTAATACTCAGCGGGCTATCTACAAAATATTCCAGCTCGGGCAGCCGGTTTTCTATTTCCAATTGGTTGAGCGCATACAAAATTTCCTGGGTGCGGCCCACACTAAATGCAGGTAAAATTAATTTACCTTTTTTGCGCAGGCAGGTTTTATCAATCCACTCCAGCAGTGCATCCGGTGTGGGATGATGTTCGTCGTGCAGGCTGTTGCCATAAGTAGATTCCAGCAAAATAAAATCGGCCTGCTCAAACATAGCCGGCGATCTTAAAATAGCATCCCTATAGCGGCCCACATCGCCGCTAAAAGTTAGCTGCCTGCGTTTACCATTTTCTGTTATACGCACATGCACAGCTGCACTTCCAATAATATGGCCTGCATCGGTAAAACAAAATTCAATGCCAGGCTCAATGATAAACCAGTTATTGTATTCAACCGTTATAAACCGGTCGGCAGCTATCAGGGCATCTTCAGTTTTATACAAAGGTTCCAAATAAGTAAGCCCCTGCAATGCCCTTCTTTTATTTACAAATTTTATATCCGATTCCTGAATGCCTGCAGAATCTTCCATGAGGATAGATGCCAGGTCTTTAGTGGCAGGTGTGGCATAAATCATTCCATCATACCCATCCTTTATCAGCTTGGGTATAAGGCCGCAATGGTCTATATGTGCATGCGACAGAATAAGATAATCTACTTCGGAGGGATTGAATCCCCACTCCATATTCATCTCTGCAGTTTCTGCTCCCATACCCTGGAACATACCACAATCCAATAAAATTTTTTTACCATTGCTGAGTGTGAGCAAATGTTTGGAACCTGTTACAGTTCTGGCTGCGCCGTGAAATGATATTTTCATAATGCCCCTTTAGCCCCTTGCCCCAAATGTTTTTGGAGTAAAGGAAACTTCAATTCAATTTTGAATAATGCATAGGTTACTCTTTACTGAATGAAATTATAAAAAACTATTAAAAAATAAATTTCTATGCAAATCTAATTCCCTAAACGATTATAAATTTAACCTGATTTATTTAAACAAAAATATTTCATTTAGTATTTAAAGAACCTGGTTTATAAATGTGTGCGCTTTTTGGTACACAGCAATAAATCCAAGACACAGTATCGTTGCATAAAAAGCAGACTTATTTTTTTCAATATCTATATACCCGTAAAAATTTTTTGGAAATAATTTAGATTTAAATCGATACGATTAATACGTTGTATGTTCCGCATTTTTTAAATTGCGGTTAAGTAATCTCAATAAACAAATATATGTTTTAGAAAAAAGTTGAAAAGAAATTTTTATCTGCTGGCTTTTGTATTCTGCAAAGATCAAAGCTTTCACCATTCACCTTCCTGGCTTAAAAAAGCTGCCTTTGCACCAGCGCAAACATAGGCTGCCGAGAAGTAATGACGGCAGAATGCGGAATGCCGGGTGGTATGGAAATGATTTCTCCTTTTGTATAAGATACTTTTTTATCCATCATATACATATCGCAACTTCCCTCTAGTATGGCAATATATTCTATCATGCCAGTATGTACTTCTTCTTCATGACCCAGTTTGGCCCAAACAGCCAGGTTTATTACTTCTTTTGTAGAAGGCAATTCTATTGCATAGAGATTATCAAAAGGTTCGTTTACCTGCATTAAATGATTGGCCGCTGCAGATTGGTAGTACCTGACAAAGTCTGATTGCTTGTGCATGAGCGGCACAAATTCTTTGTGCAGTTCGGCTTGCTGTGTATATATGGAATGCATCACAGCCGACTTAACAGAAGTAGAAGGTTGCATTTTTGGGTTTGGTAAATAAGAAGACAGGTATGCTTTGCTTTTTTCTACCTCAAGCTGCACTTCAGCAAAAAGAGCGGCCATTTGTTCTACTTCCAAATCTTCATCCCTGGAGGTAAACCCCATGCAATATGAATCTATTATTCCCGATGCTATGTATTCCGCTGCATTCACGCTTACAAATTAAGGCAAAAATATTTTGATTTTCATAAAAAAGTATCCAATACCAAAGGCAATTTTTATAAAATATTTTTAAATAAATATTTACTGTTCCAGCCTATTTTTTTCTAAAAAATAACCGCAATGGCACGCCGCTGAATTCAAAATTCTCCCTGAGTTTATTTTCCAGGTAATTTCTGTAAGGCGTTTTTATATCATCCGGGTAATTACAGAAAAATGCAAAGCTGGGTGTATAAGTAGGTAATTGTGTAGTGTATTTTATTTTTACTGCATTGCCTCTTACCACTGGCGGATGAAAAGTTTCTATAGCTTTAAGCATTACTTCATTCAGTTTGGAAGTAGCTACTTTTCTGCGTTTGTTTTCATACACTTTCAGCGCAGCTTCCATGCTCTGAAATATGCGCTGCTTTTCAGTAACAGAAATAAACAGGATTGGCACATCAGAAAATGGCGCCAGTCTTTGTTTTAAATCTTTTTCATAATCACGGGCACTATTGGTTGTCTTTTCTACCAGGTCCCATTTGTTTACCAGCACCACTATTCCTTTTCCTTTCTTTACTGCCAGCGAAAAAATAGAAAGATCCTGCGCAGTAATTCCTTTGCCTGCATCCAGCAACAGCAAACAAACATCTGCTTCGTCCATTGCTTTTATTGCACGTATTACAGAATAAAATTCCAGGTCTTCATGCACTTTTGCCTTGCGGCGGATACCTGCGGTATCTATCAATATAAATTCTTTGTTGAATAAATTGTATTGGGTATGAATGGTATCTCTTGTGGTGCCTGCAATATCGCTTACGATGGTACGCTCCTTCCCTATCAGCGCATTGAGCAGCGAAGATTTTCCTGTATTGGGCTGGCCAATAATGGCAAATTTTGGAATGGCATTTTCATCCGATGGTTCATCAGCAGGTTCGTCTGGCATTAAAGCAGTAATAGCATCCAGCAATTCGCCGGTACCACTTCCGCTGATGGAGGATATAAAAAAAATATGTTCAAAACCCAGGCTGTAAAATTCACTTGCTTCCAGCATGCGGCTGTGGTTATCTACTTTGTTTACCACCAAAAAAACGGGCTTTGTACTTCGCCTCAGCAAATCGGCCATGTTTTCATCCAGGTTGGTAATGCCTGTTGCAGCATCTACCATAAATATAACTGCATTGGCTTCTTCAATGGCAATATGTACCTGCTTACGGATTTCTCTTTCAAAAACATCATCGCTGCCGGCCACAAATCCACCAGTGTCTATCACATTAAACGACTTACCTATCCATTCGGCTATACCATACTGCCTGTCCCGGGTTACACCGCTTTCATCATCTACAATGGCTTTGCGCTGCTCCAGCATCCGGTTAAAGAATGTACTCTTGCCTACATTGGGCCTTCCTGTTATTGCTACTGTAAAACTCATAATACTAATTAATAATTCTTTAATTTATATTTGATAATGGTTGAATTGGGCTGGATGATTTGCATTCATTATCCATTCATTCATTATCCATTAGTTCATTATCCATTGATTTTTTAATATCCATACTCTTTCAAATACAATTCGCTATCCCTCCATTTGGGTCTTACTTTTACATACAGCTCTAAAAAAATCTTGCTTCCTAAAAATTCTTCAATATCCTTGCGGGCAAGGGTTCCCAGTTGTTTAATCATACTGCCGCCTTCGCCAAGAATAATTCCCTTCTGTGTTTCTCTTTGCACAATAATATCTGCCCTTATTTTTATAAGAGTAGTTTTTTCTTTAAACTCCTGTATTAAAACCGTACTGTGATAAGGCAATTCTTCCTGGTACAATTGAAATATTTTTTCCCTGATCATCTCACTTACAAAAAATTTAGTAGGCATATCGCTCAGGTCGTCTCCTTCATAAAACGGATGCCCTTCGGGCAGATAAAATAAAATACGCTGCAGCAAATCTTCTATCCCTGTTTTTTTTAAGGCAGAAATAGTAATTACTTCTTTGCAATATTCCTGCTCTTCATAAAATTTTTTAACTGCGGCTAAAGCAGCTTCATCTTTTATGGCATCGGTTTTATTCAGTACTACTATAACAGGTGCCTTTAAACGCAGTTTTTTAAATATTTCGTGGCTCTCTTCCACGGGTTCCCTTGCATCTGCCATCAGCAGGGCTACATCAGCATCTTCCAGGCTACCTTTTACAGCCTGCATCATTTTTTCGTGCAGCTTATACCTTGGGTCAATAATACCCGGAGTATCAGAAAAAATAATCTGGTAATCTTCATTAGTGAGAATGGCTTTAATGCGGTGCCGGGTAGTTTGTACCTTATGTGATACTATGGCCATTTTTTCGCCCATGAGCGCATTGAGCAGGGTGCTTTTGCCCGCATTAGGCTTACCAAAAATATTTACAAAACCAACTTTCATAATATGTTTATCAATTTTTAGGTATTTACTAAAATTGATTACCACATTCAAAGTTAAAAAAACGGAGGAGGAGATAATCAACTCTATAGCAACAACTGCTGCCAAGAATAAATAAAAAAAGCCCGGAATCCCAGGCTTCTCTTTTTGGTTGCGAAGAGAAGGATCGAACTTCTGACCTTCGGGTTATGAGCCCGACGAGCTACCGCTGCTCTACTTCGCGGTGCAAAAATAGGGCTTTGCAGCTTTGCTGCCAAATGATATTTTAATTTTCGTAAAAAAGAAATTTTATTCTCTGTGAGAAATACTTGCGGCACCGCTTGCTTTTACATTTTTTATAACAGCCTCTCCTTTAAACTTTATATTGCTTGCGCCGGAAGCCACTGCATTTATTTCTTTTGCCACATTTATTTCCATATCAGAAGCACCCGAAGCATTGGCATTGCACACAGAAGATTCCAGGTTAAAAGCTTCTGCATCGCTGGCACCACTGCATTTTACACTCAGTAGCGTAACCATCCCATATAGTTTTGCTTTGCTGGCCCCACTCATATCAAGGTCTAATTTATCTGTATAAAATTGTCCTTTTATGGTGCTGGCTCCCGAAACATTTATAGCCAGGTCTTTCAGTTTTATTTTACCCACTCCTACTACATCAGAAGCTCCGGATACTTGAATCAATGAAATATTTTTAAATGAAACATAAACTTTCAACTGGCGGTCATTATTTCTCCAATTATTATTTCCGCTATAATAAATTTTAAGAAGGTTGTTTTCAATAACCGTTTTAATTTCTTCTTTATACTTTTCTTCTGCCGCACTTACAGCCAGGCTCTCTGCATCTCCCTGGGTAATTATTACTTTAATGGCATTGGAAATGCGAATTTTATTAAAAGTGCCGGCAAGCTGTCTTACGCTTGCATTGGCATCTACAATTAATTCATCCTGTGCCTTGCAAAGCATAAAAAAAACAGAGCAGGCTGCAAATAGAATTATTTTTTTCATGGTAAATTTTTATGAACCTTGTTTTACAGTGCCGCCACTATTGATATTGCCTTTTATTAACAACGCATTTCCTTTGTAATGTACTACTCCTCCGTTGTTGGCAGAAGCATTAATTTCTTTCTGCACTTCTATTTTAATAACTGCCCCGCTATTGGCAAAAGCTGTACAATATTCTGTAATAAGATTAAAGCCTTTAAAAATGGCTCCACTACCAGCCGATACGGTTAGTTTACCTGCCGTGCCTGAAACAGAAATTTGTGCGCCACTTTCTACATCTGCAGATAATACAGATGCAGCTAACTGGCCGGATAACATTGCACCACTTGAACAGGAAATTGCTAATGCTGTTGCATTGAGTGGATTAATGAGAATAACATTGGCTCCTGAAGATGCTTTTATGGCTTCCAGTGTTTTGTAAGATACCCATGCTTTAAGCTTGCG
The DNA here is from genome assembly GCA_046595965.1 of Ferruginibacter sp. Taxonomy (GTDB): domain Bacteria; phylum Bacteroidota; class Bacteroidia; order Chitinophagales; family Chitinophagaceae; genus Ferruginibacter. Next base: position 5,612 of record JBKJSJ010000270.1, on the reverse strand, counting down.
GTTTTTTTCATTGGTCCAGCTTTTGCCTTTGTTATCGTAATAAATCTTTAGCACTCCATCCACTACTTCCGTTTTAAATCTTTCTTCATACTTGTTGTCGGAAACACTGGTGGCAAGAGCTGTTTCGTTGCCCTGGGTAAGGTACAATTCTATTCCGCTGGAAACCGAAATTTTAGTAAATGCTCCCGACAAGTTCCTTGTTTTGGCATTGGGATCTTTGTAAACTTTTATTTGCTGCCCCGTGGAAGAAAATGCAACAAACAATACTGCTGTAAATAATAAAAATTTCATGGCTTTACTTTTTTTAATGATACGAATTGGTTCTTTATTTTGTTACATCAAAAAAAAAATAAAATTATTTTCAATTATTTGAGCTTAATTTTACAGCCTGTTCTTTTTAAAACTGACTGAATTTCCGGGGTGCTTCCTACAGAGGCTGAGATAATACCCGTATTACCTGCACAGGATAATGCCTGCGAAGGGAGCGTAATTTTTAATACCGGTGGTTCTAACCGGATATTCAGCACAAACTATTTTTTATGAAATGTAAATTGTTATTAAGCACTGGCTTAATGAGTATGGGCCTAACCCTGCTGGCCCAAACACCCGTAAAAGTAAACGATACAGCCTACCTAGAGCCGGTAGAAGTAACCGCCATAAGAGCAACCGACAAAACGCCGGTTGCCAAAACCAACCTGAACAAAAAAGATATTGAAAAACAAAATATAGGGCAGGATCTGCCATTTATTTTAAACCAAACTCCCTCTGTTGTAGTAAATGCAGATGCCGGCAATGGCATTGGCTACACAGGTATTCGTATTCGTGGCACAGATGCCACCCGCATTAATATTACCCTCAATGGAATTCCATATAACGATGCCGAAAGCCAGGGCACTTTTTTAGTAAATATTCCAGATATTGCTTCTTCTGCCGGCAGCATACAGGTGCAAAGAGGTGTGGGCACCAGCACCAATGGAGCCGGTGCTTTTGGTGGCAGCATTAATGTAAGCACCAACGAAGTAAAAACAAAAAAGACACTGGAATTAAACAGTACTGCAGGCAGTTTTCATTCGTTTAAAAATACCCTTATATTAAACAGCGGTATTATAGCAAAACATTTTACGCTTGATGGAAGATTGAGCAATATCCGCAGCGATGGATATATAGACCGGGCCAGTAGCCGGCTGCAATCTTTTTATAGCAGTGCTGCTTATGTAGCAGCTAAAAATTCTCTGCGGCTGAATATTTTTTCGGGCAAAGAAAAAACTTACCAGGCATGGTATGGCATTGATGAGACTACATTACAAACAAATAGAAAATTTAACAGTGCGGGCACAGAAAAAAGCGGCGAACCTTACTACAACGAAACAGACAACTATACCCAAACACATTACCAGCTTTTTTACAACCACCAGTTCAATAAAAACTGGAAAGCCAATGCGGCTTTGTTTTTAACTAAAGGCAAAGGATATTATGAACAATATAAAGCAGATGAAACTTTAAGCGATTATGGTTTACCTGTATTTAATAATGGCGGCACCCTTATTTCCAAAACAGATCTTATAAGAAGATTATGGTTAGATAATAATTTTTACGGTTCCATTTTTTCTTTGCAATACAATAGCAGCAAGCGGCAAATAATTTTTGGCGGAGGAGTAAACCAATATGATGGTAAACATTTTGGAGAAATAATTTGGGCAAATGTGCAAGAGGCAGTTCCTGCAAACTACCGCTACTATAATCACAATGCAACTAAAAAAGATTTTTCTGTTTACAGCAAATGGACCCAACAACTAAACCCTCACCTGCATAGTTTTATAGACCTGCAATTACGTTTGGCAGATTATTCAATCAATGGTTTTAAAAATAATCCTGCACTTAAAGTAAAGGAAAATTATACATTTTTTAATCCCAAAGCAGGCCTTACTTATTCATGGAAAAATATGCAGGCTTACATTTCTTATGGCCGTGCGGCTAAGGAGCCAAACCGGGAAGATTTTGAAGCTAACAATGCACAAGTGGCCAAAGCAGAAAAGCTCAACGATTTTGAAGCAGGTACATCCTATAAAAAAAATAACTGCTCCTGGGGTGTAAATATATATTATATGCTTTACAAAGATCAACTTGTATTAACCGGAAAAATAAATGATGTAGGCGCTTACACAAGAACCAATATTCCCACAAGCTATCGTGCAGGAATAGAACTGCAGGGAAGTGCTTCTTTGGCTAAATGGATTTCTGCATCAGCCAATATTACCCTTAGCAAAAACAAAGTAAAAAACTATACAGAATACATTGATGATTATGATAACGGCGGCCAGCAAACGAAGTTTTATAAAAATCCCGACATTGCTTTTTCACCTGCTGTTATTAGTTCTTACAGCATCAATATTATTCCGGTAAAAAATACAGAGTTAAACTTAATGGGGAAATATGTGGGCAGGCAGTACTTAGATAATACTTCACAAAAAAGCAGGAGCCTGCATGAATTTTATGCGCAGGATATCCGCATCAATTATAACTGGGAAAAAAATGTGTTGGTTTACCTGCAGGCAAATAATGTGTTCTCTAAAATGTATGAACCCAATGGATATACGTTCAGTTATATCTATGGAGGAACACAAACAACTGAAAATTATTATTTCCCAATGGCACCGGCCAATTGGGTGTTGGGGGTGAATATTAAATTGTAGAAGGTATTTTATATACGATGATCATTGGTCTATTGGTCATTGGGTCATTAAGTCTTAAGTAATTGCTATTGAATATTGACCAACGACTTGACGATTGACCCATTGACTATTGACTTTTATGTTTGTCCTGCCAGTCATTCATTCCGCCCACCAGGTTTTTTACGTTAGTAAATCCCATTGTTTCCAGGATGAGGCAGGCCTGCCCGCTGCGGTTGCCGCTTCTGCAGTAAAAAATTATTTCTTCGTTTTTCAGGTCATCCAATTCTTCTGTCTGCATGCTTTGTATTTTGCCAAGAGGTATAAATTCTCCGCCAATATTAAATGCTGCACGTTCGTCCGGTTCTCTTACATCTACCAGGTTTATTTTTTCTCCGGCAACCATTCTTTGTTTTACTTCTTCTGAGGTTATGTTCGTCATAGTTTTAGTTTAGATGTTTAGGAGTTTAGCGGTTAGAGGTTTAGTATCCTGTGTTATTCTGCAACATGTATTGTTTTTTTAGTTTATTTTTTGTGTAGTGTCTTTATTTGTTTTCATTTGTTTAGAAATCCACAAATCCATCAATTGGCCAGACTGAATAAACACTGCCTGGTTTTGTTCGGTAAACCTGGGCGGGTTTTGTTTGTAAACAAAAGCAGCCAATGTATCTGTTATGCCTCCTTCGGCAACGATTGCTGCCAGGCCAATACCATTTTGTTCCAGTATCAATTTGGCATCGCCCAACGACATACCAAGCAAATCGGGCACCATGATTCTTTGTTCAGTAAGGCCACCACCAATTACCAGGTCCACCCGGCTTCCCCAGGGTAATTTGGTGCCCGATGTAATGGCATTACCATTGTAAGTTTGTTCCAGCACAGAGCCCATCATAAAATCGGGTTTAAAAGTAGTATCGCCCAATTGAAGATGACTGCGCTTTAAAATTTCCAAGGCATACTTTATTGTTTTGCCCTGCAGGCTGGGCATATCTACCTGTGGTAATGTAACCCTGTTTACCGTAAGAAATACGGTACGGTTTATTTTTACTGTGCTGTTGGGGTCGGGCAATTGTTTCAGTACAATTCCCATCCTGGCTGTATCGGTATAAATAGAATCCTGGATTACTACATCAAAGCCTTTAGACTCAAGGAATCTTACTGCTTCTGCTGTTTTTTGCCCTGTAACAGATGGTACTATAAGATACTCCCCATGGCGTGTAATAAAACCCAGCATGCGCAAAAATATAAACAAAAGCAAAAGTGCAATAGCAACGGCTATTAAAAAATTTACCCAAAAGGGTTTGTTGGTGATGGATTTAAACATTTATAAAAATTTCTTTTTAATACTTATTCAGTTCACTATTTTTCTAAAGTTTGTAATTATATTCTGCTACTTGTAAAATAAAACTTTAGAAAAGTTTTACAGGGTTTAAATTTATTATAGAAAGGTTACAAAGAACTTTTCTAAAGTTATTGAAAACATTCTTCTATAAGTACCGAATAAAACTCTTTCAGGGTCCAGCCCATAGCCACTACCTGCTGCGGCACTAAGCTGGCAGCACTTTGGCCCGGCACAGAATTTATTTCTAACAGTACAGGATAGCCGCTTTTTTCATCATAAATAAAATCCATTCTTACTATTCCCTTACAATTAAATACAGCATACACTTTCCTGGCATCTGCCCTCACTTTTTCCGCTACTGATTCATCCATCATAGCAGGTGTTATTTCTTCGCTGGCACCTTCATACTTAGCCTGAAAATCAAAAAATTCATTTTTAGAAATTATCTCAGTAATAGGCAGTGTTATAATTTTTCCTTTGGACTTAAACACGCCAATGGTAAACTCCCGGCCTGTTATAAATTCTTCTACCAGCACCTGATCATCTTCTTTAAAGGCTTTCTGCAAAGCAGCTTCCAGGTCAACCTCATCTGTAACCTTGCTCATGCCAATACTACTGCCGCCATTATTGGGTTTTACAAAAACAGGCAACTGCAGTTGAGCTGTTATGCTCCCTGCAGTAGTACCATCATCCTTAAACAGGTGCAAGCTTTTAGCCACATGCATACCCGCAAAAGCTGCCACTGCAACAGTATATCTTTTATTAAAAGTAAGGGCAGAAGTTGCAGCATCGCAAGAGGTATAAGGAATGTGCAGGCAATCAAAATATCCCTGCAGTTTTCCATCTTCGCCGGGTGTGCCGTGCAGGCCCACGAGCACTGCATCAAACTTTATTTTATTTTCATTTACGTTGATAGTAAAATCGTTTTTATCTACATTTATTTTTTCGCCTGCTGCCGATGTATAAAACCACCCGAGAGGGTGAATATCTATGACGTAACAATTCCATTTTTCGGGATCTATGTTTTGAAGAATGCTTTCGGCACTTTTATAAGAGATTACCGCTTCGCCAGAATACCCGCCGGTAACAAGGGCAATGTTTTTCTTCATAGTTTTTATCAAAATTTATGTGCCAAAGAAACAAAAATAAACGGGAAGGTTTTGTTTTTTAAAAAGTTAATATTCCAACCTACTGGTATCTACGCCATCATTGCCACTATCCAGCACAAACTTCCAGGTGCCATTGGCTTGTTTTTTCCAGATGCTTACATAAGTGCCATATAATACCGTATCCCTATTATTTGGATGCAGGGCATACACTCCATAAGTATATCCCAGGTCGGCCGATTGGGAAACAAACGCATAATGCGGCTGCCAGTTAAGGGTGTAACCCGAATCTTCCTGGGCTATCAGGTAATCTATAGCACTGGCTCCCACAATGGGTAACTGATTTGGCTTAAGCAAAACACCGTTGCTGTCTATAAATTCTATAAATGCTGCTTTCATCCCCTTTTCAATACTCATATCCGAAAATGATTTATCCGTTTGCATCAATTTAATTTTTTCATTGATGCCATTGGGAGCAGGCTGTTTTTTAGTGCT
>JBKJSJ010000089.1:0-2602 GCA_046595965.1 Ferruginibacter sp. | reverse complement strand
GCAGCTCCTTTGGGGGAGCCGGGTAATGTGAGTACTAATGTATTATTAATAAAACCACAAACGCCTCTCGATAACATGGCGTATGGCATGCGCTGCTGTCCATAGTTTCTGGCGGTTTCCATTATGCCCGGAATTTCACGGGTAAGCAATGGCGCTATGGCATCTGGCGTAACATCTCTTGGCGATAAACCGGTTCCACCCACAAATACAACCAGGTTACTTTCGCTTGCTGAGTATTGTTTTGCTTTTTGCTGAATCAAATTAAAATCATCTGCAATGGTTTCCTGGGCAGTTACTTCCATTTTATGTGCTATTAATTTTTCCACCACTTTTATGCCGGCAGTATCTTCTTTTTCTTTTTTAGAAACACTGTCAGAACAAACAATAACAACTGCTTTTAAATTTGCCGCCTGCTGCGTAAAATCTGTTTTGCCCCCTTTTTTATTTTCTAATTTAATGCTAGCTATTTCCACAGCTTTATCCAAAGGTTTCAGCATATCGTACATGGTTAAAGCGGTAATGGCGGCACCATGCATGGCTTCTACTTCCACACCTGTTTTGTAAATGGTATGCACTTCTACAGTAATAATAATTTTTAACCCATCAATGGTATGTTTGATAGACGCAAATTCTATTGGTAACGGATGGCAATCGGGAATTACATCACTCGTTTTTTTTATGGCCAGTAAACCTGCAGCTCTTGAAAATTCAAACACATCCCCTTTGGGAACGGTTTTATTTTTTACAGCTTCTATTGTTTCCTGTTTGCTTACGGTAACTATTGCACTGGCAATTGCTTCCCGTAAGCTATTTGATTTATGTGTGATGTTTACCATAGCAGAAAATAAAATTTAATTTAAATGTTGCAAATTAAAAAGCTGTTACAAATTCCCTTTCGGGAAATTCAGGGGGCTTTTCCATTGATGTGTTTCGTCTTCAAATATTTCTTTTCCCCAAACCGGTAATTCAGCTTTTATTTTTTCCACTGTTTCATTGCAGGCATCAATAGCTGCTTTGCGGTGAGATGATGATGTAAATACAAACAAACAAATTTCTCCTGCAGCAATTTTGCCCAGGCTGTGATACACATGCATACAGGTGAGTGGATATTTTGTAAATATATCTTCTCTTATTGTATGCATTTTTTCCAGGGCCATTTCTTCATAAGTACTGTATTCAATAGCTGCAACAATTTTATTATTAATAAGATCTGCCCTTACCTGTCCTAAAAAAATACTGTGCCCGCCAATAGTTGTTTGAGTGCTGTGCTTTGCTATACTCTCCGCAATAAAGCTTGCAGCTACCGGCCCCTGTACAAAAATGTTTTTTGATTTTCTTTCCATTATAATGATTGCTTTGCATGTTGTTGTTTCCATTGAATAAAACCGCCACGCAAACTGTATATTTTTTTTGATGTACCGAAAATAGTTGCTAATTGTTTTGCTGCCAGTAAACTTCTTTTACCAGATTGGCAAATGCTAACGACAGTATTGGCATTAATTAAAGAAAGATTTTCTGCTAATTTAGATAAAGGAATTTTATGGTGAGCAAACGCTTCAATAGCCGGCAGTTCATAAAGTTCTCTTACATCAATCACATCTATGTCAGCAGAAGAAAGCAATTGATTAAAAAAAATCCCGTCAATTTCCTGCAGATCCATTTTGGCATTGCATAACCAATCGTAATTGGTTTGTTCAAAAGCAGTTTTATTTTCTGGTATCAATGCACGGGTTTCGGGCCGGGCACATAATTCCACTTCATACATTTGATTGTTTAGCGCATTGTAAGTTAGTAGAAGGTTTATAAGCGGCTTACCAATACCCGTTATCAATTTAATTGTTTCATTGGCCTGCATGGTACCAATGATACCCGGCAACACACCCAACACTCCGGCATCTGCACAATTCAATACTTCATTTTCTTTTGCTGGCCGAGGAAACAGATCCCGATAGTTAACAGATTCTTTTTCCCCATTTATTGGTTGGGTGCAATTGAAAATCGCCACCTGGCCTTCATATTGCGAAACAGCTCCGTACACTAAAGTTTTATCCAGCAACATACAGGCATCGTTAATCATATACCGGGTAGCAAAATTATCCGTGCCATCAATAATAATATCATACAGGCCAATAATAGAAAATGCATTTTGTGTGGTTAATCTTTCTGCGTAAGCAATAATATTTATTTCAGGATTTAATTGGCGCAATTTTTCTGCAGCTATTAATGCTTTAGGCAAACCAATATCATTTACTGTAAATAAAATTTGACGATGCAGGTTGGATAGTGAAACCACATCATCATCTGCAATGCCGATAGTGCCTATTCCGGCAGCAGTAAGATATTGCAACGAAGGGCAACCCAAACCGCCGGCACCTACCACCAATACTTTTGCCTGCAGCAACTTTTGCTGCCCGGTATCGCCAAAGTTTTTTAAAATCATCTGGCGCTGGTATCGTTGGTATAAAATATTCTTATTCATTTTCTATCCGCCAGAAAAAGGGGGTAATAGTGCAACGGTGCAATCGTGAGTCAATGCGGTGTTTGCTGTTACCTGTTTTTTATTTACCGCTAATACATATTTATAATTCTCCAGTTCAGGAAA
>JBKJSJ010000339.1:0-6834 GCA_046595965.1 Ferruginibacter sp. | reverse complement strand
ATTCATTATATACATCAAAAAACAAACAGTCAAATTCCTATTATTGCCAGCGGAGGAATTTTTACCGCAGCAGATGCTCAGGAAAAACTACATGCAGGCGCATCACTGGTGCAGGTGTGGACCGGATTTATTTATGTAGGACCGGCCATTGTAAAAAATATTTGCAAGGGAATTTTATAAATAGTCAATAGTGAAAACTTTAGAGAATTTAAAGTGATTTTGAATTTAAAATACTTTATACCTTTTAAACTTTTTAAACCAGTTGTACATTCAACCTTCAACCTTATTTTTGCAAAATGGAATATTTATTTACTTCAGAGAGTATTATTAGCTTTTTTGTACTGGTAGTACTGGAAGTTGTGCTGGGCATAGACAATGTAATTTTTGTGAGTATTATTATGAACAGGCTTAAAGAGGCTAAAGATCATAAAAAAGCCCGCAGGATCTGGATGGTTACCGGTATTATATCCAGGTGCTTAATGCTGATGGGATTGAGCTGGTTACTGGATCAAAAAGGAAAAGCAGTGTTCACTTTATTTGGAAAAGGTTTTGACCTTGCCAGTATTGTAATGTTGTTGGGAGGATTGTTTCTTATCTATAAATCAGTAAAGGAAATACATGGCAAGCTGGAAGGGGAAGATCTTCACGATGGGTCAAAAAACAAACCTGGCTTATCGCTGGGGCAGGCTATTGTGCAAATCATGATCATTGATGCGGTGTTCTCTTTTGATAGTATCATTACGGCTGGTGGTACTGCAAAATATTTAGCGATCATGATTGCTGCTGTGGTTATTGCCATGACTATTATGTTTTTATTCAGCCCAAAAATTGCAGGATTTGTTCATAAACATCCTACAGTAAAAATGCTGGCCTTATCATTTTTGGTTATGATTGGTTTGAGCCTTATTATAGAGGGATGGGCACCAGAAAAAGCGCATGCACTGGGAATAAAAAATTACATTTATTTTGGGATGGCTTTTTCTTTCCTGGTAGAACTGCTTAACATGTCTATGAAAAGCAGGCAGAAAAAACGCAGGGTGGTGCAACTAAACGATCCCTTAATGGATTATGAAAATACAGGGCGGGAAAGTGATGACAGTGCACATTAATAATTACATAATAAAGCAGCAGCTACTATACCGGCGGTTTCGGTACGTAATCTTGTAGAGCCAAGGGCGACGGGAGAAAAATTGTTTGTAATTGCTGCTTCAATTTCTGCTTTGGTAAAATCTCCTTCGGGACCAATAAGAATAAGTTGATCGACTGATTTGTTTATTAATTTATTTGTTAGTTGCACTTTACTTTCTTCCTCTTCGCAATGCGCAATAAACTTTTGCAAACCTGCCTCATCCTTTACATAGTTTAAATATTCTATAAACTTTACAGGCTCTTTTAATACCGGCAACCAAACCTGTTGTGATTGCAGCATGGCACTCACCAGGATACTATTCAAGCGGTCGTATTTAAAATGTTGTTTTTCTGTGCGCTCACAAAGAATGGGAACAATTTGGTTAACGCCTATTTCGGTTGCTTTTTCTAAAAACCATTCAAAGCGGCTGTTGTTTTTTACAGGTGAAATAGCAATAATAATATTGGATATTGGATGTTGAATTTTGGAGGCTTGTAAAATTGTTACACTGCATTTTTTTCGGTTATCGTCCTTTATTTTTACTGTAAATAAATTTCCTTTTCCATCCGTCAATTGCAGTTGCGCACCTATCATCATGCGCAGCACCTGTATGATATGTTTACTGGATAGTTCATCCAAAATTATTACAGAATCATTTGAATGTATATCGGGCTTATAAAATAATGGTAGTTTCATGTTGAATTCAAACTTACTAAATAAAAAAATGGAGAATGAATTTTATGATTTCATTCTCCATTATCAATTAAAAAAATATCCATTAAAAAGGTGCTTCATCATCAAAACTACCATCATTCATTTTGCTTCCTTTTTGAATATACATTTTTGCTCCATCTTCTCCACTACCTGCTACCGGTTTCCAATTGCCGCCTCCAGGAGGCAAGCCAGTATTAAAGTCGCCCCCATCTTCTTCCACAAATTTTTGAATATGGAGCAAAGCTTTTAGTTTAATGGTTTCCAGGCTACCATTTCTGTGTTTGGCAATTTTTACATGCGTTTCGCCTTTATTACTTTCGCCAAATTCATCGGTGGTTACTTCATAATATTCCGGCCTGTATAAAAACATTACCAGGTCAGCATCCTGCTCAATGGCACCCGATTCTCTCAGATCACTCAACTGGGGCATTTTATTTCCCTCTTTTCTTTTCTCTACTTCCCGGCTCAACTGGCTCAGCGCTATAATGGGTATCTGCAATTCTTTTGCAAGACTTTTAAGATCTCTAGAAATTTTACTGATCTCCTGCTCCCTGTTACTATTTCTATCTGCACTGCCACTCATGAGCTGCAGGTAATCTATAATGATCATGCCCACATTGTGTTTGTTTTTTAAACGACGGCATTTAGCACGCAACTCAAAAATATTCAATGCGGCAGAATCATCAATATAAATGGGTGCTTTGCTCAGCCTGTCAAAACCACGTTTATATAGTTGTTTCATTTCATGCTCTTCCAGTTTGCCCCTTGCTATTTTCTCCAGCCATATCTCACTCTCTGCACTAAGGATGCGCTGCACCAACTGACTGCTACTCATCTCCAGGCTAAAGAAAGCCACTGCTGTGGGTTTGGTTGGATGCAGTGCGGCAGTACGGGCCAGGTTAAGCGCAAAGGCTGTTTTACCTACAGAAGGTCTTGCCGCCAGAATAATAAGATCGGTAGGCTGCCAGCCATAAGTAATTTTATCTAATGTGGGAAACCCGGTGGGTACACCCGTAATATCATCCTGCCGGTTTCGCATATCTTCTATGCGGTTAAAAGTTTTAACCAAAACAGAATCTATATCATCAAAATTTTTGCGGAGGTGATTATTGGTGATCTCAAACAATTTGCCCTCGGCACTGTCTAAAAGATCAAATACATCTGTGCTATCCTCATAAGCATCTCCAATTATTTCTCCGCTGATGCGGATCAATTCCCGCTGAATAAATTTTTGCAAAACAATCCTTGAATGGGCATCAATATTGGCAGATGAAACTACGGAGTTCGTTAATTTGGAAACATAATAAGGCCCACCTACCAAATCCAGTTCTTCCCTGAATTTTAATTCTTCTACTACAGTGAGCATATCTATTGGTAAACTTTTAATGGCCAGCCCCTGCATAGCTTTATAAATTTTCTGATGTGCATCTACATAAAAACATTCTGGTTTTAAAATTTCCACCACTGTATCAAATGCACTTTTCTCCAGCATAATAGCGCCAAGAATGGCTTCTTCCAGCTCTTTGGCCTGAGGCGGTACTTTTCCAAATACCATTGCACCCATATCTAAAGACGGTTTTCTTCTCGCCTTTCTATCTTTATTTAAATTAGTAAATTCCATTTTGTTTTTCCTGCTCCTTAAAAATTATAAAATATCAACTTCATAACTGTCACCAGTAAACGCATTGCGAAGCAATATCTCAGGATATTTATTTCTTGTTTGCCTGTTTATGGGTTCAATCATTTATCGGGTGGGCTAAGGTAATGGCTAATTGGTAACGAAAAAATAATATCGGTGTTATTAACTTTATTTAGATGTTTATCCACCACTAACCCACTGGCAAAGGTAGCTTGTTAACCTGTTATAAACAGAGCTGTTAACATGCATTATTCAACCTGTATTTAATTTCTGTATTGTTTATCAACAAATATTACTACTCGTTTTTCTTTTTTGTACACCTCTAAAAAAAAATTACGGCTTGCAAAAGTGCATACAAATAATTAGCTTCTGCTTCATAGAATTTTTTAATAATTTGAAATATATGTTTAGTAGTGAAAAAACTATCTTTGATGCCAAAAACAGAACCAATAAATGACTATTTCTTACAACTGGCTAAGCGAATACCTGCCTTTAAAAATTGAACCGGAAAAATTAAGTAAAATATTAACCGCCATTGGCCTGGAAGTAGAGAGCCTGGAAAAATATGAAACAGTAAAGGGAGGACTCCTGGGACTTATTACCGCTGAAATTGTGGAATGCGAAAAACACCCCGATGCAGATAAATTAAAAATTACCAAAGTAAATACCGGTGTAGAACTGCTGCAGGTTGTTTGTGGCGCACCCAATGTAGCAGTGGGTCAAAAAGTAATACTGGCCAAAGCAGGCACAACTATTTACCCTACAAATGGAGAACCAATTACGCTTAAAAAAGCAAAGATCCGGGGGGCAGAAAGTAATGGAATGATCTGTGCCGAAGATGAGATAGGAATTGGCCGCAGCCATGAAGGTATTTTGGTTTTGCCTGCAGATACTATTGTGGGACTACCAGCTTCTTCCCTGTTTGAAATATACAATGATTTTATTTTTGAAATTGGCCTTACTCCCAACCGGATGGATGCTATGAGCCACCAGGGTGTGGCCAAAGATGTGTGTGCATGGTTAAGTCATCACGATAAAAAAGGTAGCAATGCAATATTTCCCTATAAGAATAATTTTAAAACAGATGGAACCACAAGCCCTGTAAAAGTTATCATAGAAAATGCCCAAGACTGCAAACGTTACTCGGGCATCAGCATCCATAACATAACGGTAACGGATAGCCCAAAATGGCTACAACAGAAACTACAGAGCATTGGCATTAAGGCAATCAATAGTATAGTGGACATTACTAATTTTATTCTGCATGAATGTGGCCAGCCACTGCATGCTTTTGATGCAGATAAAATTGCAGGCAATACCATCCTTGTAAAAAATCTTGCAGACGGAACGCCATTTATTACATTAGACGATAAGGAAAGAAAACTTACAGCCTCCGATCTTATGATATGCAGCCAGCCTGTAGCACAGCCTGAAATACCTATGTGCATGGCAGGAGTTTATGGAGGCAGAGAAAGCAGTGTATCTGCAGCAACAAAAAATATTTTTCTGGAAAGTGCCTGGTTTAATCCGCAGAGTATCCGCAAAACTTCTTTGCATCATGGTTTGCGAACAGATGCTGCTACCCGTTTTGAAAAAGGAGTGGATATAAGCAATACACTCACAGTTTTAAAAAGAGCCGCAGAAATGATTGTAGAAATTTGCGGAGGTGAATTAAAGGGAGATGTTGTAGATATTTATCCCAACCCTGCCCCGCCGGTTTCTGTAGGATTAAAATATCATTACCTGAAAAAACTAAGTGGCAAAAATTATCATGCCGATACAATAAAAAATATTTTAAGTTCCCTGGGCTTTGAGATATTAAAAGAAGGAATGGATGAAATATGGGTGAATGTACCTTTTAGCAAACCAGACATTACTATTCCTGCAGATATCGTAGAAGAAATAATGCGTATAGATGGGTATGATAATATTGAAATCCCTTCTTCTATCAGCATCTCGCCATCCAACGATGCAGCAACAGACAGCAGCACGCTCCGGGAAAAAACAGCCAACCAGCTTACCGGGCTTGGCTTTAGTGAAATATTTACAAACAGTATTACCAACAGTGCTTATTATAATGAAGCAGCCCTTGTGCATACTGTAAAAATGATTAATAACCTCAGCGAAGATTTAAACATACTGCGGCCCAGCATGCTGCCAACCGGGCTGGAAGTGATAGCCCATAATATTAACCGTAAAAATGCAGATCTTTTATTATTTGAAAACGGTAAGACCTACAGCATGGCAGGCAATGAAAAATTTGAGGAACAAAAACATTTATCCCTCTACGTTAGCGGAGATGTTAAACAGGCTTCCTGGAATAATAAAGCAGAAAAAGCTGATTACTATTTTGTAAAATCTGTGTGCGAAAAAATTTTGTTGGCAACGGGTGCTGCCGAAATAAGTTTTGAAGAAAATATTGATCAAAGTTTTGAATACTCTGCACTCATTAAGTGCGAGAACAAAACCATAGGCCAATTGGGTATGGTTGCTGAAAAAACACTCAAAATATTTGGCATTAAACAGCCTGTGTTGTATGCTGATATGTTGTGGGACAAGCTACTGGCAGCAAGAAAAAATAAATTGTTTGCTTATACCGAAGTAAGCAGGTTTCCCCCTGTACAGAGAGACCTGGCCCTGGTGCTGGGTAAAGAAATATCCTATACTCAATTGAAACAAACCATTACTTCGCTGAATATACCACAGCTTCAATCTATAAAACTTTTCGATATTTTTGAAAGTGAGAAGCTGGGCACTGGTAAAAAATCTATGGCAGTAAATTTTACTTTTATGGACAAAACCAAAACGCTTACAGATAAGGAAATAGACGAAATGATGGGGAGGCTGATGGAGGTATGTGAGCAAAAATTGAATACCGAAATCAGAAGATAATTTACCCTTATCTATTTTGAACGTTTAATACTTTAAGGCAGCTTTAGATAACTCAATGAACTTAAAAAAAATCCTTGTCGCAAATAACAGATCATATTAACCACATTCAAACAAAACTTCAGCAACTGCTGAGGCGGTACGATTTAATGCTGGAAGAAAATAAGAAGCAGCAGCAGGTAATAAATTTATTGCAGCAAGATCAGTTGCAGAGTAAAGAAAAGCTGGAGGAAATAAAGCAACAAAATCTTATACTAAAGGCATCCGTTACAACTATGGATGAAGGAGATAAAAAAGAACTGGAGCAAAAAATTAATCAATACATTAAGAATATTGATAAATGTATTTCTTTACTGAGCCAATAAAAAAACATGCCTGAATTAATCCCCATCAATATTGTAATAGGAGACCGCACTTACCGTATAAAAACTTTGCCCAAAGATGAAGAAGTAATACGCAAAAC
>JBKJSJ010000300.1:0-3571 GCA_046595965.1 Ferruginibacter sp. | reverse complement strand
ATCGAGCAGTATTAATGTGTTGCTGGTAGCAGCACCACGCAGGTAATAATCCTGGTTATTGCCCAGGTTATTGTTGGCACCATTTACAAAAACACCTGCCTGGTAGTTTAAAATTTCTGTAAGTGTTTTGCCTGCACTGCGCTGCAGCGTGGCCTGGTTAATCACTGTAACAACTTTACCTGTTTGCGATTGTTTGATTTGAGTTTTGGTAGCAGTAACTACTACTTCATCCATAGTGGTACTGTCGCCCGAATTGGTAGGCACAGGTTGCTGCGCATACGATTGACTGCTGAAAAATACAGCAGCCGCAATAAAAATTTTCTTTTTCATTTTTTGAAAAAATTTTTTTTGTGACTGCTTTCGGAAAATTGCCATGTTGCAAAAACAACAACGATGATTAGAAATATAAATGCCTTACAGCTTTTACACTCCATGCCTTTCACCCGAAAGCTTTGAATGATGTTAAGTAAACCTGGCAGGTCTTCTGGCTCGGTTTCTGTTGAACACCTTCCCGCTGATAAGCTCAGCAGTGGTATGAAGATTCAACAGCGTGAATAAGTGAATGGTGAATAATGAAACAATAGGGTTTTCACTATTGACCATTGACTATTGACTTTATCACTTTCCTTACAGCTACGGGGATAGCGCCGGATTTACACCGGACTTCCCTTTTAATCCCGATTTGACATCGGAAACCAAATCTGCTGCAAATGTAGGGAGAAAGGTTTTGAAGCTGCAAAAATTATAAATCATTAATTATCCCTTGTCGAGATGAAAAGGTAATAATTACTTTGTCAACTAAAGGCAGATAATATTAATATGGCGGCTATCATTATTTTATTCCCCGCATTCACTATCTTTTCAGCATGCAAATAAAAAACAAACTGAATCTTTTTTCATTTACTATGATTGTAATAGGACTGGTAATTGGTATGGGGATTTTTAGAGCAGCAGCAACCAGTGCCAAAGATGCTATTGCACCTTCTGTTTATTTTAGCGCCTGGATTATAGGTGGATTGGTGGCTTTGTGCGGTGCTCTTACCTACGCAGAAATTGGCAGCCGCTACCCTGTTACAGGCGGCTATTACAAAGTGTTTGCAAAAGTATATCACCCGAGCATTGCATTTGCTATTAACTGCATTATACTGGTAAGCAATGCAGCCAGCCTTAGTGGTGTGGCGTTGATTGGCAGTGGTTATTTATTAAAACTATTTCCCGGCACCTGGACCGATATTGATAAAGCATTAGTAAGCTGTGCTGCCATTATCCTTTTTTATCTCATCAATTTAAAAGGATTAAAAGTGAGTTCCCGTGCACAAAATATTCTGATGCTCATAAAAATTACCATGGTGCTGGTATTGATAGCTGCTTTATTTTTTCCGGATAAATATGCTGTGCAGCAAACTACACAGGCAGTTGTAAACGCACCCACAGACAATTATATGGCATGGATAAAAAGCCTTGGCGTAAGCCTTATAGCAGTTTCATTTACTTATGGGGGATACCAGCAAACCATCAATTTTGGAAACGATGTTATCAACCCTGCTAAAAATATTCCGAGAGGAATTTTTATCGGCATCATCATCATCATTGTTTTATACATGTTAGTAAACCTTAGTTACTACAATCTTATTGGCTTTAATCGAATGAAAGGAGAAAAAGAAATTGCTTATGTGGTAATTGATAAAATTTTTGGTACAACAGGAGCTACCGTATTTTCAGCCTTTCTTTTTTTAGGTGTATTGGCTTATGTAAATGGTTTGCTGATGAGCAACCCAAGGGTAATGTATGCCATGGCAGAAGATGGAAGCCTGCCAAAAATTTTTACCAGGCAAAACGAAAAAACAAATGTGCTTACTTATTCATTAACCATTTTTGCCGCCGCTTGTATAATCATTTTATTTTTTGCACAGGAGTTTGACAAGATTTTAGGGTTTACTATTTTCCTGGATTGTTTTGGAATGGTACTCAGCAGTGCAACCATATTCTGGTTTCGTAAAAAAACAAAACATTTAGATGATACGGGTATTTATAAAATGAAATTATTTCCTTTGTTGCCCATTATTTTTATGGCTGCATACCTTTTTGTAGGCATCAGTATTTTTGCAAATGATCCTAATACAGGATTGCTTGGATTGGGCATACTGGGGGCTTTTATTGGGTTATATTTTTTGGCAAAAAAAATTAATGGAGCTAAAGCCCGGGGTTTTAATGAGGATCATGATTCCCTGGCCTAAAGGCCGTGGCAATTCATAAATATCAGGGCTTTTGAATTGCCAAGGGCTTCTCAATTGCCAAGGGGTTATGAATTGCCACGGGCTTCTCAATTGCCACGGGCTTTTGAATTGCCACGGGCTTCAGCCCGTGGAAGACAAAGAATAAAATTTATCATGGGCTTTAGCCCAATATATACATAATCAAAATGGATATTTCTTACATTATCAACGAACTGGCAGAAGACAGGGAAAATTATTTTAATGCAGTGGCGCCACCCATTGTGCAAAGCAGCAATTTTGTTTTTGATACAGTGGATGCCTTGCGCCAATCTTTTGCAGATGAATACAGTACTTACCTCTACAGCCGTGGGCTAAATCCCACTGTAGATATTTTAAGAAAAAAACTGGCGGCGCTTGATGGTGCCGAAGACTGCCTGGTGTTTAATAGCGGAGCCGCCGCCATCTTTGCGGGCGTGCTGGCCAATGTGAAAGCCGGCGATCATATTGTAAGTGTACGCAAGCCTTATACCTGGGCACAAAGAATGTTCAACGTTATACTACCCAGGTTTGGGGTAACAACTACTTATATAGATGGCTGTGAAATAGAGAATTTTGAAAGAGCTATTCTTCCCAATACTACCCTCATTTATTTAGAAAGTCCTAACAGTTGGGATTATGCGCTGCAGGATCTTAAAGCCGTGGCAGAACTGGCCAAAGCCGAAGGCATTGTTACAATTTGCGATAATAGTTATTGCACGCCTCTCTACCAGCAACCAAATCTGTTAGGCATAGATTTAAGCTTGCAATCGGCCACAAAATATATTGGTGGACACAGCGATACTTTAGCAGGGGTACTAAGCGGCAGCAAAGAAATGATAACGAAGATTTTCAATAGTGAATTTATGACTATTGGAAGCGGCATTCAACCTTTTAATGCATGGTTGCTCATTCGTGGTTTACGTACATTGCCCATGAGGCTGGCACATATAACACAAACAACCAATAAGGTTTTAAAATATTTGCAGCAACATCCACAGGTAGAAGAAGTACTTTTTCCACTGGATGAAAATTTCCCCCAGTACGAACTGGCAAGGCAACAAATGAAAGGTGCCTGTGGTTTACTCACGCTAATTATAAAAGCTGAAAATGTAGTGCAAATTGAAAAATTTTGCGAAAGCCTGCAACATATAAAAATGGCTGTGAGCTGGGGCGGCCACGAAAGTCTTATTATTCCCAAATGTGCAGGAGTGAAAAGAGAAAATTTTATTGCTGGCAGCAAGGAGCACCGGATGCTGAGGCTATATGTAGGACTTGAAGAAGCAGATTATATTATTAAAGATTTGGAAAGAGGTTTT
>JBKJSJ010000267.1:0-3822 GCA_046595965.1 Ferruginibacter sp. | reverse complement strand
ACCAGAAGAAACATGGGCGCAAATAGAAAAAGATTTGGCAGAAGCCGCAGAAGCACTGCCCGTATCTTATACTGGTGAGGAAGTAGGGAGGGCTACCAAAGGTGCTGCTTATGGCTACCTGGGTAGAGCACACATGCAGCAAAAGGAATGGCAGGCTGCTGCCACTGCATTTGAGTGGCTGGTGAGCGGGCCAGGTGTTGGCCAGTACGACCTGGTTGCTAATTACGGCGACAATTTTAAGCATACTACAGAAAATAATAAGGAATCAGTATTTGAAGTGCAGTTTAAAATGCGCCCCGAAAATGGTGGCGACGATGGACCTACTTCTAATGTTGGAACCAGCCGGGCACCGTTTTTTGCACCACCGGGTCATGGCTTTAACGATGCAAATATGCACCGCTGGGTAGTACATGAATTTTTAAAAGAAAATGCAACAGGTGGTGGAAGAGATCCCAGGCTTGCTGAAACGGCTTTGTACGATTCTACCGACGTAAGAGGGCCTGACTTTACCCTGGTATATGGTTCCACTTTTACATCTAAAAATTATGATAATAACATTAAGCCCAGGGTATGGTACCATAAATACCTGGATGATTATTTTCGTATAAATCAATTTGAAGTATTTAACAGCCCAATTAATTTTCGTGCATTGCGTTTTGCAGATGTATTGCTCATGTATGCAGAAGCATTGAATAATCTGAACAGAACCGGAGATGCTTATGTGCATGCAGACCGTGTACGTCTTAGAGCTGGTATGCCACGCTTATCTGTTACACGCCCTGGCATGACGGCAGCACAATTTCAACTGCAGTTAGAGCATGACCGCATTACTGAATTAACCGGTGAATCTGTGCGCTGGAATGACCTTGCACGCTGGGGATATTTTGATGATGCTGCTAAACTTAACCAACTAAAAGCTAGAGATGCAGAATTTAATAATTTTATAATTGGGAGAAATAAATGGATGCCTATACCACAATCTGAATTAGACATTAATCCAAACTTAAAACAAAATCCAAACTGGAATTAAAAAAATTGGTCTATAAAAAACCCGGAATTTTATCATATCTTTTTTTAAAATTTATTTAGAGTTTTATTAATTCCAGTTATTGTAAACGTAAAAATTTATTTAAATGAAATACACAAAAATTATAGTATCCGTTTTTTTTGTCTTTTCGTTCTATACAACTATTGCCCAAAAAAATAAATCTGGTAGCAGGGCAATATGGACAAAGGAACAGGCCAATACCTGGTATGCCAAACAGCCCTGGCTGGTGGGAGCTAATTTTTTGCCTAGCTCGGCCATTAACGAATTGGAAATGTGGCAGGCCGCCAGTTTTGATACTGTAACAATTGCCCGTGAATTAAAATGGGCGGCATCGCTGGGCATGAATACCATGCGCATTTTTCTGCACGACCTGGCCTGGCTGCAGGATCCGCAGGGATTTAAAAAACGAATAGAAATATTTTTACGCATTGCAAGCCGGTACAATATAAAACCATTGTTTGTTTTATTTGATTCCTGCTGGGATCCTTTTCCGCATACCGGCAAGCAACACCAGCCTGCACCCTTTCTGCACAATTCCGGATGGGTGCAGAGCCCCGGTGCCGATGCATTAAAAGATGCATCACAATATCCCCGGCTAAAAAAATATGTGCAGGATATTGTGGCTACTTTTAGTAACGACAAAAGAGTGTTGGGCTGGGATGTATGGAACGAACCTGATAATACCAACAAAAGCAGTTATGGCCGTTTTGAGCCTTACAATAAAGTAGCACTGGTGCATAAACTTTTAAAAAATGTTTTTGTATGGGCACGGGCTGCCAATCCATCCCAGCCGCTTACTGCTGGTATATGGGCCGGCAACTGGATAAGTCACGACAGCCTGAGACCCATGGAAAAAATGATGATAGAAGAATCTGATATTATCTCTTTTCATAATTATGATAAGGGGGAAGATTTTGAACAGCGCATTTTATGGCTGCAGCGCTATGGCCGCCCTGTCATTTGCACCGAGTACATGAGCAGGGGCAATGGCAGTACTTTTGAAGGGTCTATGCCATCTGCAAAAAAATATAAAGTTGCCGTTTTTAACTGGGGTTTGGTAGATGGAAAATCTCAAACTATTTATCCCTGGGATAGCTGGCAGATAAAATATACTGCCGAGCCTGCACTTTGGTTTCATGATATATTTAGAAAAGATGGATCGGCCTATAAACAAACGGAAGTGGATTTTATAAGAACGATTACAGAAAAAAAATAATGCAGAAATACAACAACGCATACTATAAAAAATTTTACATTTTAAATCTGTAACAATCTATAAAAAGCCGAAACAAAAAAATGATTCTTAAATATCCATTCATAATGCAAGCATTAAAAAAATATACCGGCCTGTTTTTATTGTTTGCAAATATTGTTTTGCTTTTTTCTTCCTGCAAAAAATCAGGCGATACTGTTACCCCACCACCCATTATTCCGCCCACAACAAAAACGTTTATAAACCCCTTAATGGCTGGTGCAGATCCCTGGATTATAAAAAAAGATGGGTTTTATTATTATACTCATACCCTGGGAAATAGAGTTGCTTTATGGAAAACAAATGCTGTTTCCAAACTTGCTTCGGCAACCAGTACCGAAATATTCAGGCCTGCAGCAGGCCTGTCGAATTCTGAAAATGTGTGGGCACCCGAAATTCATTTTTTAGATAACAAATGGTACCTGTATTACACGGCTGGCTCCGGTCCGGATAATACCCAACGCACCTGGGTGATGGAAAACAGCAATCCAGATCCTTTAAGCGGAGTTTGGGTAGATAAGGGTCGCATCTTTACCAGCGATGCAGATTTTTGGGCCATAGATGGAACCGTGCTGGAGTACAATGGGAATAAATATTTTTTATGGAGCGGCAGGCCAAATATTGCGGAGCAAAATCAGAATATTTACATTGCTAAGATGACGAATCCTTACACTTTGCAAACGCCCACTGTAATGCTTACCAAGCCAGAGCTTAGCTGGGAATTAAATGGCGGCCCTGTAAATGAAGGCCCGCAAATTTTGAAAAACAGCAGCGGAAAAGTATTCCTTATTTTTTCTGCCAGCGGTTGCTGGACGGATGATTATGCCCTGGGTATGCTAACTCTAAAAGATGGCGGTGACCCCCTGCTGGCAGCAGACTGGACAAAAAGACAGCAACCCGTTTTTATAAAAGCCCCTGCTAATAATGCCTTTGGCCCCGGCCACAATGCCTTTTTTAAATCGCCAGACGGAACCGAGGACTGGATTATTTATCACGCCAATAGCAATACCGGGCAGGGCTGCAGCGGAAACAGGAATGTGCGTATTCAAAAATTTAGCTGGGTTGCAGATGGCACACCCATTTTTGGCGAGCCCGTAAAAACAGCACAGCCTATAAACGTGCCCGCTGGAGAATAGTATAAAAGAAATAATATAAATGCTTCTAAGTTATATTTTTACCAAAATATAATAAAAGCACATGCAAATAAAAAGTGAAGCTATAAAAAAAGTAACCGATACATTTCAAACTGCATTTGGCAGTAAGGAAGAGCTAATAGTGCGCTCCCCGGGCAGGGTAAATATTATTGGAGAACATACAGATTACAATGAAGGATATGTATTGCCTGCTGCCATTGATAAGGCGATATATGTGGCCATTGGCAAAAGAACAGACGATGCAGTTCATTTATATTCTGTAGATTTTAAAGAAAAATATACGGTAGAAATTTCAGCAATAAAACCTACTGAAAACTGGGCCACCTATATCCTGGGTGTAGTAGATCAGTTAATAAAAAGAGGCTATA
>JBKJSJ010000185.1:0-3115 GCA_046595965.1 Ferruginibacter sp. | reverse complement strand
TTCTTTTATTGCCCGGATGATGGTGCGGATGGTGCTGGGGTTTACAATATCTTTATCTAATTGTTTGCCGCTGTATTCAATGTCTTCATCTACACTCTCCCAAAATTTTCTTCGGGTCAACCGTTCTCTTCTGTCCACATTTTCACCTATGGAAATTTTGCTGCCTTCTTTGGTAATTTTTGTTTCGATGGTAAACACATTGTAAGGCACGAGTACGCCATCAATCACCGCTTTTTCATAACCATAATCACTTACCACATTTTTGTTGAAATAACCAAAAGTGCGGTTATCGGGTGTGGCGGTTAAGCCAATTTGAAATACATCAAAATAATCGAGAACCTGTTTCCATAAATTATAAATGCTGCGGTGGCATTCATCAATTACAATGAAATCAAAAAACTCAATCGGAACTTTTTCAGAATACACTACAGGTAATGGTTCCTTCGGCATAAACCGTTCATTGGGGTTTTGTTCCTCGGCACTTTCATCCAGTTCTGTTCCTTTTAAAAGGGAATACATTCTTTGTATGGTGGAAATATACACCTGGTTGTCGGCCGGGATGAAACTGCTTTTCAATCTTGTTACGCCATACAGTTCCGTAAACTTTCGGTTATCATCATTGGGCACATAAGCCATAAATTCCTGCTCGGCCTGTTCGCCTAAATTTTTGGTATCTACCAGAAACAAAATGCGTTTTGCTTTGGCGTATTTCAATAAGCGGTAAATAGCAGTGATGGCAGTAAATGTTTTGCCGCTGCCTGTAGCCATTTGTATCAGGGCTTTTGGCCGGGCATCTTTAAAAGATTTTTCTAAATTATTGATAGCAGTTATTTGACAATCTCTTAATCCTGTTTCGGGTAAAGAAGGTATGTCCTGCAATCTTGTTCTTAATGATTTGCCTTGTTTGCTGTATTCTAAAAAAGTTTCTGGCCGATGGAAAGTAAATACAGGCCTGCTTCTTGGTTTAATGTCCCGGTAATCGGTGAACCTTGTTACTTCGCCCGTGCTTTCATATACAAAGGGAAGCTTTTCATTGTTTAAATATTTGAGTTTGGCAGTGGCATAGCCTTCGCTCTGGTCTTCGTGCATGGTAAGGTGTACGGCTTCTTCTGCCCTTTTTGCTTCGATAATACCAACAGGTTTTTTATCTACAAATAGTACATAATCGGCAGGGCCTATGTCGGTTTGGTATTCTCTTACAGCTACACCAATACCTGCTTTTAAATTGATTTGATTTTTATGTTGGATAACCCAGCCGCTCCGCCTGAGATCGGAGTCTATTGTATCTCTGGCAAGTTGTTCCGGGTTTTGGTTCAAGTTTTATCAAACTTTAATAAATAAAAAAATGGCTACCCTCCCTGCCCTATAAAATTTTATTTAGCAATGATCCGGGAAATACTTTGGTACGGGTACCTTGCAGTTAGAAGCTATAGGTTTTTAGCTGCTGTAAAGTAGCAGTTATTTTTTTATCCACAAATTTTAATGTTTCCACTGGCTAATTTATATTTTGTTCACTGACTCGCCTCGCCGCTGTTCGTGCCACACGAAACAAAAGCGTAGGTGAAAAAAAATTGCTCCTGCCTGGCAACTGCGGCTACCCGCCCCGTTAGCAGCTTTCTTTGGCATTGCTTCGCCCTTTGTTCGAGGCATGTTCGGTAATTACCGAACATGTATCGAAGCAGACCCGAACAAGCCCCGAAGGAATGCTTTATAAAACCTAGAAAAAATAGTAAAATTACGCATTGCCCACCGGCAGCGGGTTGAGGGCTTGTGAACGATGGGTTTGTTTACATAGCTGCCTCTATGTTTCGTAAATAAGAACCATACATATTGAAATACCTTTTTTTATCGGTTGCTGTGCCCCGCAACCGAAATTCCTGGTTATCAGTCTCTATAATTAATCCCGATGGGCATCGGTATCCAAACGCATCAGTTCGGTATTCGTAAAAACTGGCACTACTCCATTTGTAGTTTTAATTTTATCGGTTGCTTGGCACCAACCGATAATTGAAAGGTAAATCAGGTAAGCTTCTCCTAACCGGAATTTAATTGATTAGGGCTGTCTTTTTTTGTTTCTTTTTTAGACAGGGAAAAAAGAAAATAGAAAAGGCCGCAGGCCACATTCTATGATTAGCAGCGCTCTTAAAAATTCTTCAACCTATCCACAGCGTAGGCAGCAGATGCAGAATTAAGTGCCACTGGCAAGAATTTTACCTTGCAAAAATTTACTGTACCCATAACCAGATGATTTCACGATCCTTACATTGTTGGCTGAAAGCCAGGCTGAGACAGTTATTCTTTTTGAGGGCGAAAATGTACTTCTCGCCGGGTTTTCCTTTTACCAAAAATGCACGAAGGGAGAAAGGCACAAAAAACGCATCAAGGTCTAAAAAATTGATGGCCAGCACCCTCATGTCGGCAATGTTTTTTTCAGTTGGCAGCAGACGGCGTTACGGGAACATAGACCATAACATTCTTTTGCCTTGCACAAAAGATTACAAAACAGCCCGGTTGTAACCGGGCTGTTTTGTGTGGAATGACCGGGAGATTGGCCCGGGTCTTCTAATATTTTTTATTAGAAACCTATTTAACCGGTAAAAAATTGACATGGCAGCGGCCACCTGCAGGCAGGTAGAAATAAGCCGGCTTAGTTACATTCCCAACTGTCTTGCTGCAGCACGCCATTTACTTTGCGGATAACATGTTTGGCGATTACTTTTTGGCCGGAAGCTGTGTTCTCAAATACGATGGTGCCCCGATGAATGAAAGTATTGCTGCCACCCAATGTAGCACTGCCTCCCGGATCGAAGTGAATAGAAAACATTTCTGCCCCTCCAAGCACATTATACTGCGTGCCGGTTAAAGTGCCTGTATAGGTACCGGAGAAAGCGCTGCTGCAGGCCATGTTAGACAAGGTGGCGCCGGCGCTAATGCCTTTGCCTGACATTTCCCTTACAGAAAAACTGCGGGTTACCACGGTGCTGCCATTTGCGTTTACATTCGTACTTACCCGGTTATCTATCAGGCCGCTAAAATAGATCCATTCCCCGCCAGTGCACGCACCTACTTTGGCAATTGCCCTGAAGCAGGTAGTGGTAATAGCGGTGAGCGCCTG
>JBKJSJ010000424.1:0-3377 GCA_046595965.1 Ferruginibacter sp. | reverse complement strand
AGATATTACACAAAAACATGGTGGAACATATTGGGCCAGTGCCGTGGGTGAAGTGAATGTGGTAAATAAAATGAAAGAAGTAAATGCAGTTATAGGTGGTGAGGGAAATGGTGGCATCATAGTACCCGATCTGCATTATGGAAGGGATGCATTAATTGGAATTGCATTGTTTTTAACCCAACTGGCACATAGTAAAAAAAGTATCAAACAACTACGCAATAACTACCCCGATTATTTTATCAGTAAAAATAAAATAGTGTTGGAAAAAGGCGTAGATGTAAAAACAGTTTTTGAAAAAATAAAAAAGAAATACCAAAATAACCCGGTGAACGAAATTGATGGGCTAAAAATTGAATTCAACAGCGACTGGGTGCATTTAAGAACCAGCAACACCGAACCCATTATCCGCATTTATGCCGAAAGTAATTTTGAAACCACGGCTGATAATATTGCGATGCGGCTGATGAAGGATATTAAGGAAGTGATGTAGTGAATAATGAATAGTCAAGGGTCAATAGTCAATGGTTGAAAATTGTACCCCACATTTTTTTGGGGGAACAATAACTAAAAATTTATAAATGCTATAGCAAAGAGCTATGAATATAGAAAAAAATGTACAGGAAAATAAAGTGCAAAAACCACCTTTAAAGGTGGCGGCCCGCATTTACTTTGATAACGCTGCTACTACCGCACTAGATGTACAGGTACTGGAAACAATGATGCCCTACCTTACCGAAAAATTTGGTAACCCATCTTCTATTTATTCTTATGGCCGGGAAACCAGGATGGCCATAGAAATGGCCCGCAAATCGGTAGCAAAAATATTAAATGCACACCCGGCAGAAATTTTTTTTACCAGTGGTGGCACCGAAAGCAGTAATACCGCCATACAGGCATGTGTAAGAGATTTGGGTTGCAGGCATATTATTACTTCTCCCATAGAACATCATGCAGTATCTCATACAGTAACATACCTTGATAACATGGACCTGGTAAAAGTGAGTTACGTAAAATTGTTACCAAATGGCCATATAGATTTAGATGATTTAGAAAAATTACTTGCAGCTAGTGAAGAAAAAACACTGGTATCGCTGATGCATGCCAACAACGAAATTGGTAATATCCTGGATATACATGCCGTAGGAAATTTATGCAAATTATACAATGCCATTTTTCATAGCGATACAGTGCAAACCGTAGGGCATTTTCCTTTTGATCTGCGCAACACACCGGTGCATTTTATCACCGGGGCAGCGCATAAATTTCACGGGCCAAAAGGCGTGGGGCTTTTATACATTAACGAAAACGTACGCATACAGCCAATGTTGCATGGCGGTGGACAGGAACGAAATATGCGTGCCGGCACCGAAAATATTTATGGCATTGTAGGTTTTGCAAAAGCCCTGGAACTGGCCAGTAACCAGTATGAAACAGACAGTGCTTTTATTGGCACCCTTAAATATTACATGCATCAGCAACTTAAAAAAAACATACCAGGTGTTGCCTTTAACGGCGATGTGCTGGGCACAAGTTTATACACAGTGTTAAGTGCCAGTTTTCCCAAAACAGAAAAATCGGAGATGATTCTTTTTAACCTGGACATTAACAATATTTGCGCCAGCGGCGGCAGTGCCTGCACCAGTGGGGCCGACCAGGGCAGCCATGTTATCCGTGCCATTAACAACAATCCCAACCAGGTAACGGTGAGGTTTAGTTTTAGCAAACACAATACTAAAGATGAGGTGGACGGGGTGGTGGAGAAACTAAAGGAGTTGGTTTAATATATTTATTTAGATTTCAGTTTATAGTAAGGCCTATTAATTTTCTATCAGCAAAAAAACCAAGGCCATTTGCCATAGCAAAGTTTCCTAAAGCCATACGCCCCTTCACTCCAAATTTTTCTGCAAGGGTTTCTTTAATTCTTTCTGCCGTTCTTTTGGATAGCTGCATTTTATCCGATATTTCTTCTATGGAGGCATCTGTGCATATCCATTTTAGCAATTCATATTCCTGTTCGGATAATGGATTTAGTTTGCGGCAAAATGCTTCCTCATTTACAACATTGAGCAATAACTGTTTTAGTTGCTGCGGTTCTACTGATTTGGGAATAAGCGCATTTGCTCCACATTGTATAGATCTTGCCAAAGCATGCTCCGAATCAAAAACCGTAAGCATAATAATTTTTATTGCCGGGTATTTTTCTTTAATTATTCTGGCTGTTTCATAGCCATTCATTTCCGGCATTTCTATATCTAACAATGCAATATCAGGTAGTTTTTTATCCTGCATATTTTTGAGCAAACTTTTCCCGTTATCAGCCTGCTGTATCACTTTAAAAATACCAAACCCGTTGATTAATTCACAAACGCTTTTTCTTATAAGGACGTGGTCTTCGGCATAGACAATTGTAATAGGCTGCTGGTAATCTTTTGTACTATTTTTATTTTGTTTCATAGTGTAAGGCTTTGTGTAAGGTTCCCTAAAATTAGTACAAGTATAAAAAGTATTTTTAAATAAACAATACTATTCCAAAATTTTGGCGGGATGCCGCCACCGTATATAAAATTTCTTCCGTTGATTTGCTTATCCTTTTTTATCGCAACCATGGCTTACCAAAAAAATACATCTGCAGAACTCTGGCAAACTATTTATAACTGGTTAACGGTGTCCGGTATTCCTATAAATAAAAAATATTGCAGGGAAGAAATAACTACCCACCCCGATTATCCTGCATTAACTGCCGTTACTGACTTTTTAGATACCGGCCTCATGGATTACAATGCCGTGCAGGCAGATGCCTCTTATGTACACGAATTTAAATACCCATTGCTGGCCCATATAAAGCAACCCGGGCAGGAGTGGCTGCATATTATCACAGAATCCGCCGATTGGGATAAACAAAAAGATATCACCAGCCATTGGAGCGGCGTTTGTATTTATCCTGAAAAAAATAGCCGATGGGCCAATAAAGAAAATGATGCTTACCGGTTAAAAGATAAAAAAAGCAAAGGGCAATTATTTATTGCCGGCGGCTTGGCTCTTGCTTTATACGCTCTTGCGGTAATGAACAATCCCAGCTTTATTTTTGCTGTAATAGGATTGTTAAGCTTTGTTGGTTTAATAACGAGCATCCTGGTAGCTGGCCAAGAATTGGGTGTTCAAAATAGTTTTGTTAAACAGGTTTGCGGTGCGGTGAGCAACGGGGGCTGTGCTAAGGTTTTAAAAAGCAGTTATGCCAGGGGTTTTGCAGGCGTTACTGCCGGCGACCTGGCCATTATTTATTTTGCAACCCAAATGATTGCTGTTTTTTGTAGTGCTTTTTATCCTGCAATATTCAATGCTATTTTATTACTAAGCCTGGCCGGCATACTGATAGC
>JBKJSJ010000399.1:0-5912 GCA_046595965.1 Ferruginibacter sp. | reverse complement strand
GTTATTTTTTTGAGGGTATCTGTTTTAATGATCGTTATATTTTGAGTAGTATCATATTTTCTAAGGCCCGAAAAAAGCGTGTCTGCTGCAATGTATGTACTATCATTATCCCGGTACAAAATCATTACCGGTTTGCGGGTGGCTAAAAAAGAATTTTTGTTTTTATCCAGTAATATCTGTCCGCCAATTACGGTTACATTGTTGGCACTGTCCACCAATTTTCCATTGTCTTCTACCTGTAGCAAGCCGCTTTTTTCATCAAAGGCAATTTTGCCGCCGGTAAGCGACCGGGTACTATCGCTGTAAGAAGTGCGGTCGTAAAAAATGGCTTCGCCCGTTTCTAAATTGTAGGTACCCGATTTGGCATTAATGATTCCCCCTTCTTTTGTTTTTATCCTGGTGGGCGAAATAAAAGTGGCTGTTTTAAATTGTGTATTGTACAATAAACTATCAGCAACAATATCGTACTTGGGATCGGTAAGGTGTACGTACTTTTTAAAATACACATCCTTTGTATCTGAATAATAAATGGCATCACTGCTGGTGAGTATTGTTTTTCCATTGAGCACACGGCCACCATTTTTATAAGTGGCTATTCCTGTGGCAAGGTTATATTCCAGGTCGTCTGTGAGAAGGGTGCCTTTGCCATCGGTGAGTTTTACATTTTTTTTCAGGTAAGCAATTCGTTCTTTGCCCAGGTATTTAAGGTAGGATGAATAAGTATTTACAGAGTCTGCATCATTAATGTGTACGTTGCCAAAAACTTCAGCTATACCGGTAAGAGGGTTAAGGATAATGCTGTCGCCATTAAGAAAAGTATTACCCTGTTTTACAGATGCATTGCCAGCCAGTGTTTGCAGTTGGGTGCCATTTGCAAGGGTTATAAAACGTAAACTATTGGCAAAAATAATTTCAATTGTTCTTGTAGTATCTGCAGATGAAGAAACCGCAGGAGCCTGGGCCTGGCTGTAGTTTATAAAAAATAAACTAACTGCACAGAGGAGTATTTTAGATCCACAAATATTTTGCAGAAATTTTAATCTGTAATTATTATCCCTGTTATTTTCCTTTGCCAATACGATTAATTATTAATTTACTTTTTGTATGTAATAAGGAGAATTAAGGGTATCTGGAAAAGGCACCGTAAGCGTACTTATTTTTTGTTTTTTGCCAAACACAGAAATGTTTACATACCGTTTGGGGTTGGTGCGTATATCATCGAGCAGCAGGTTTAATTTATTGCCGGTAGATGCCAGGTTATTGTAGAGGTTAGGGTCATTTACAAATTTGCCAATAGAGCCATCTGTACTGTTCATTTTAGCAACCATATTTTTTAAATCGGCCAGTGTCGCATTTAAAGTATTCACACTTTTTTCAAATTCTAGCTGCGAAATTTTTGTAGTGGTTTTATCAAGATTGGTAACCACATTGGTAATTTTTTCGTTGGTGCCTGCAAAATTCCGGGTGATAGATTCTACATTATTAAGGCTCTTAGCCAGTGCTCCTGTTTGTGAATTGAGCAATATTTGTAAAGAGGCAGTTGACTGCAGCATGGAAGCAGTAATGTTATTCAGATTTTTGAGTGTAGTAGCAATATTATTTTTTGCATTGGGGTCTAAGATGGTATTAAAGTTTACCAATAAAGTGTCTAAAGAACTGATAGATCTTTTTACCTGGAATAAAACCGGATCTACTTTTTCCAAAATGCTTCCAAACAATCCTCCGCTGGCCTCTGTTATAATGCTGTCTTTGTTTTTAAGATGAGTAGGAGCATCGCCCAATTTTATTTCCAGGCTGGCTGTAGAAATAGGGTTGGGTTTAATTAATGCAATGGAGTTGATGGGTATGTTTACATCTTTGGTTATGTTTAGTTCTACCAAAATATGATTCATATCCTTATCTGTCCGAATATCAAATACAGAGCCTACCTGCAGGCCGTTTATCATTACCGGATTCGATTTTTGCAGTCCCTGTATATTGCCATAATTGGCATATAGTGTAGTGCTGTTTGTAAATATTTTTTTTCCTTTCAGAAAATTAAAGCCCAGTATAAGTAGTGCAATTGCAATGGCTGCTATAGCACCTACTTTAGTTTCATTAGAAATTTTCACCTGATATGTTTTAGTTTAAAAGTGTTTTGGTTTTTGTAGGAATTGTTTTTTACAATAAATATGCTGTTGTCAGCAATTTGCCTGCAAGTTAGTATGCAATTAAAAAGGATGATTATTTTTTTACAGACAATCTATTATTTTGAAGGGGTTTTATGATTGATTTCCATTAGTTCTCTATAGCGTATTACAGCACTGGTAATGGCTTCGGCCAGTTCCTGCTGGCCGCTTTCACTATTCAGATAGCGTTCATCTTCGGGGTTATTAATAAAGCCTGTTTCTACTAAAATTGCCGGCATATTAGTGGCCTGCAGTACCCATATACCCACCTGGCGTTGGTTTACACCCAGCGAAGCCCGGCCTGTTTTTTCCACTTCATCATTTACCAATGTGGCAATACGATCACTTTTTTCCTGGTATCTTTTGGCGTATATCTGTGCCATCATTCTACCTTCGGGTGTATTAAAATCAAAGTTATTAAAACTGGAATCTGCTGAACCCGTTTCTATTTCAAATTCTCCTTCCTCCTGCATAATTGCTTTTAATTTGGCACTGGTTTTATGCGCAGCAAAGATCCACACACTGGTGCCTTTTCTGCTAAGCGGAAGTTTAAAGTATTCATACACCGGTTCTGTTACCTGGTAAGGAGTTGATTTTTTCCTTCTTTTTTTTCCTTTTCCGGTATAGGAAATTTTATAACGGGTAACTGACCTTGTACCTATCTGCCTGCGCCCGGTTTTTAAAGGACCGGAATCGGCATGAATACAAAGAAATAAATCGCCTTTGGCCTCATTGGCTATCCTGGCTTTTTCCCTGGGATCCTGAAATATGTCTGTAGTACGGGTAGGAACAATATTTAAATCGGGTAATTGTTTTCTTAATTCTGCCACCAGCTTTTTAGAGATGGCAAGTGTGATGTCTTTTTCTTTAGACCTTAATGAATTTTCATATTGGCCGGTAGCACCAGGATCCCTGGTACCTCCATGACCTGCATCTACAACAATGGTTTTAAGTTTTTTTGGGGCCTGCGAAAAAGAAGGAATGCAAAATGAAATAAATAAACACAAAAGGCTAAAAATATATAGTTCTTTTTTCTTCTGCATAAGGTTATAGAAATTTAATAGGTTTTGTTATTATTATCTTAAAGAAACGGTGGTTTTATTTTAAACGCTACTTTTGTTCATCAGATTTTATGAACCACACTAACAAAGGTAAGGCAAAATATTTTTCAGGAAGTCTCTGTGCAACTGTGTTACTGATATTAACGTTTTGTAATAGCAGTGAGGGATTTAACCCTGCTCATTTTTCTTTTCCTTTTCATGCTGATACTACACCTGTAAAAAAAACGACCGATACTACTTCAGTTGTGGACGATACAATTATCATTTCCAGGGCAGATAGCTTTTCTTTTAAAACAGCCCCAGGCGCACTGGACGTACCGGTTGCTTACCATGCAGATGATTCTATGGTAATGGATATTCCACAAAAAAATATAAAATTATATGGTAAAAAATCTACGGTAAAATATGCAGATAACAACCTGGAGGCACCACATATTGAATACGATCAAAGTACCAGCCTTATAAAAGCACATCTTACCAAAGACAGCCTGGGCAAGGTAATATCATACCCTACATTTACCCAGGCCGATTTTAAATCTACCAGCGATACCATTGTATTTAATATGAAATCGGGTAAGGGTGTCACCAAGGGTACTTACACCCAGCAAGGCGAAATGTATGTATATGGTGAAACAATTAAAAAAGTAGATAAAGATGTTTTTTATGCATTGAGGGGAAGGTTTACTACCTGCAACCTTGATACGCCACACTTTGCTTTTGTGAGCAACAAAATAAAATTTATACAAAATAAAATGGCATTCACCGGGCCGGTGCATCCCGAGTTTGAAGGAGTGCCCATTCCTATCATTTTGCCCTTTGGAATTTATCCGCTTACGCAGGGACGCCATAGTGGTTTAATTATGCCCAGCTTTAATGCCAACGATCAAATGGGGCTTTCACTGGATGGCATTGGGTATTATAAAATTTTAAGTCCCAACTGGGATGTAATAGCAAGGGGTACCCTCTATTCTTATGGCGGCTGGAGTGGGAGTATAAACCCCCGGTATTTTAAAAGATACCGTTACCAGGGAAATCTGGGTTTCGACATCCAGCGTTTTAAGACCAATTTTAAGGGAGACCCGGATTTTCGTTCTTCACAAACCTATAATATTAAATGGTCGCATAGTAGCGATAGCAAAGCCAGACCAGGCGTAAGTTTTAGTGCCAATGTAAATGCCGGTAGTAGTAAGTTTAATGAGCAGGTGCCCAACAGCCCTGCCAGAAATTTTCAGAACCAGTTGTATTCTTCTATCACTTATGCAAAAGTGTGGAAGGATAAACCGTTTAACCTTTCTGTAAGTGCCAATCATAATCAGAATACTTTAAACAGGCTAATTAATGTAAACCTTCCCGATGTTGTTTTTAATGTAAATACACTTTATCCCTTTAGAAAAAGAGAACCCATTGGCGAAAGTAAATGGTTCGAAAACCTGGGCATTGCTTTAAATACCAATGCAAAAAGTCTAACTTCTTTTTATGATACAGCCGGTAATATTGGCAGCCAGATTTCTAAAAATCTTCAGTGGGGTGCCAGTCACAATGTGCCCATAACATTATCCTTGCCATCTCTTGGGCCGCTACAGATTGGTCCTAGTGTTAGCTATCAGGAAAAATGGTACCAGCAAAAACTCGTAAGAAAATGGAACCCGGCCAAGCCCAGCAAAGAAGACAGTATAATAACCAAAAATTTTTACAGGGCTTACGAAATGACATTTGGAATAAGTGCCAGTACCCGCATTTTTGGAATGTACAGTTTTAAGAAAGGAAAAGTTATGGCCATCCGTCATGAAATAAGACCCTTTGTTTCTGCCAATTACAAGCCAGATCTTAACAGTAAAGATTATTACGATTTGCAGATAGACAGCACCGGAAGAACGCAACGTCATTCTTTTTATGAAGGAAGCATTTACAGCCCATACAGCGAAGGCAGATTTGGAGGGCTAAGTTTTGGGGTAGATAATAATCTCTCTATGAAAGTGCGCAATAAAAAAGATACAAGTACAGATGGCGTTAAAAAAATATCATTGATTGATGGATTTAGTATTACCAGCAGTTATAATTTTTTAAGAGATTCTTTTAAGCTGGATGTATTTAATATAAGTGCCCGAACCAATTTATTTGAAAAAGTAAATATTACTGCATCCGCCATTCTCGATCCTTATCAAAAAGACAGTGCAGGAAACAGCATAGATAAACTGGTATGGAAGAAAAATCCTTTAAGTCTGGGTTCACTTACTTCGGGCAACATTTCGCTTCAAACATCTTTTAGGGGAGGAGATAAAACCAAATCTGCAGAGAATAACAATAATAATTTGAACCAACAAAACATGAACCCCAATGGCATGCCATTGGATGAGTATCAACAGGAGCTGGCTTATATTAATAATAATCCCGGCGAGTTTGTAGATTTTGCTGTTCCGTGGAGTATCGATTTAAATTATTCGCTCCGTTTTAGCCGGGTGCGTAAATTAAATAGTGCCGGTTTTCGTACGGACCTTAACCAGGATGTAAACTGGAACAGTTCTGTAAACCTTACTCCCAAATGGAAGATCGGCATCAATGGTTTTTATAATATTACGCAAAAAGAATTAGGCACTATCAGCATGTATCTTTCCAGGGAAATGCATTGCTGGCAAATGTCTATCAACTTATCTCCTGTAGGAAAATATAAATTCTTCAACCT
>JBKJSJ010000301.1:0-2539 GCA_046595965.1 Ferruginibacter sp. | reverse complement strand
AAATTAAAAATCATCCAGGCTGACTTTGCTTATCCAATGGAAAAAAATATGGAAGGCAGAA
This sequence comes from Ferruginibacter sp., assembly GCA_046595965.1. Classification (GTDB taxonomy): domain Bacteria; phylum Bacteroidota; class Bacteroidia; order Chitinophagales; family Chitinophagaceae; genus Ferruginibacter. The sequence continues at coordinate 2,478 of JBKJSJ010000301.1, read as the reverse complement.
TGTATAACCCAATGCTTGCAGGGGGCTCATTACTCGATTTGGGAATTTATCCAATTGCATTGGCTTATTATTTTACCAACAGAAACCCGGTTACAATTACTGCCGCTGCAGATATGACATCAACCGGAGTTGATGAAAGTTTGGGAATGATTTTTCAATATGGGGATGTAACGGCCACTTTATTTTCTTCCATCATTTCCCGAATGACCAATGTGGGCAGGATATTTGGCGAAACCGGGTACATAGAAATTCCAGATTTTTGGCGTGCTTACGGCTGTAAATTATATGATAAGGATTATAATATTGTTGAGTCTTACGATGACGGCCGGGAATCACTTGGATTTATTTATGAAATGCAGCATGCAAATGATATGATAATAGAAGGAGAAATAGAAAGTAATGTTGTTCCTCATTCACGGAGTAATGACATCCAGAAAACGATGATGGAGATACGAAATCAAATTGGATTAATATATCCATTCGAATTAAAATAGTTAACTAAATATAACATTGTAATGAAAAAAAATGCTGCTGTTTTAATATTAGTGATTATAGCATTTATTTCTGCAGATAAAATTATTGGGCAATCTGCGGTCAATACAAATTGGAATTTTAATCCTTTCTGAAACAATAAAACAGTTTAAGAAGAATGGAATCCTTTAAAACCAATAGAAAATAAACGGAAAATGCTTTTTAGATGTGGGTATGTCATTATTCAGTTCCGGGAAGGTTCATTTCATAAAACGCATGGTTATAGGAGCACATTTCTTAGACAGTAGTTTTTAGAGTATTTTCATTTCATTTTTTTTGAGTTACCCCATATTCCCGACACCAGTAAACAAACTCCCCCGATATAATGGCTTGCTTTCTTTTGTTTGAGAAACGTTTTCTTTTGCTTAATCAGTCTTGTTTCCAATTTGTTACCCAATCCTCTAAAAGCCTTGATATATCAGTAACTTGTTTTTTGTATCGGTAAATAAACCGCAGTCACAGGAGCCCCTGTGATACAGATAATTTTATCAGCGCTGCCGTGTTCCTGGCATTGAATTTTTCTAACAGATTTTTCCGGTGTGTATCAACGGTGGTGGTGCTGATAAATAATTTTTGTGCAATTTCATTATTGGTCATCCCTTCAGCAATGTGGTTGAGTACTTCTTTTTCCCGCCTTGTTAATATTGGTCCATCACCTGCATTATTTTTTCTTAAAGACAGAGCAGCTTCGTCACTTAAAAATGTTTTTCCTTTTGCCACCGTTTCTATTGCTTCTATCAATTCCTGTTGAGTTGCATTTTTCAATACATAACCCGATGCACCATTTTCCATCATCTTCTGAATAAAGCTTTGCTGGTTAAATGTACTTAGACCAATAATATAAACTGAAGGATATAGCGTTCTCACTATTTTACACAACTCAATTCCACTCATGCCCGGCATACTGATATCCATTAAAATAACATCGGGCAGTTGCTGTTTTAAAAAAGCCAGGCACGAATCTGCATTACCGGCATGTCCCATCCATTCAATCTCTTTTTCATTTTGTAAAAGCGAGTGAATACCCTCAATCACCATGTAATGATCATCAATTATAAATAATTTAATAGCCATTTTTAATGTAGTTAAACATTCAGTTCAATATGTACAGACGTACCTTTTTCTTTATCCGATTGTACGTCTATTGTTGCTTTTAAAAATTCTACCCGGTTTTTAATATTGCTCCAGCCCATTCCCCGCCCCACAGAGTCATCCGGGCGGACCTGAGCCCGTTTTAAAATATCCGTATCAAATCCTTTTCCATCATCTTCAACAGTTATAGAAATTTGTTCATCAGCTTTGCTTACCTGCACAATTGCATTTTTCGCCGCCGCATGTTTTATCGTGTTATTTATCAGTTCCTGAACAATTCTATAAATAGTAATTGCGGTGGTTTGTTCTATAACGCTATTTTCCATACCTATGGACTGATAGTTTACCACCAATGCCCCTGATTGATTGATGTCATTACAAAAATCTTTCAACGCGGTATCCAATCCAAACTTCACTAAAGATTCGGGCATCATATTATGTGCCACCCGGCGCATTTCTTTAATAGAACTGTCCAACATATCCATACTGCGTTCAAATGCCTTCGCATTGTCAGGCGTCATAATTAAATTTCCTTTCATGGTAGTAAATGAATATTTAATGCCCGACAACATTCCCCCTAATCCATCATGGAGGTCCCTTGCCAGGCGGGTTCGTTCCTGCTCTTCGCCTTTTAGTACGGCCTCGGCGGCGGTTAATTTTTTTTCTGATTCCAGTTCTGTAATCCTTTGTTGCTGGAGTTTTCGCTTGTGTTTAAAATTTCTATAAAACAATGATACAATCAGAAATAGAATTAGGGCAGCAGCAACCAGTATATAATTAAGTACATTCTTCTGTCGAATATTAAGACGCTGTATCTCTTTATCTGACTGTAGTTGGCTGATCTGTGCTTCTTTT
>JBKJSJ010000410.1:0-2635 GCA_046595965.1 Ferruginibacter sp. | reverse complement strand
AATAATACCGGATGGGGAATGTTTTTTAATTTGTTTTTATCAACCGGTTTGCCAAAAATTTAGTCAACAGATAAAAGGTTTTTTTATCTTAATCTAAAATCCTGCATCACACATACTAATTCCTAAACTCTAATCTCCAACCTTATCTTTCTTATGCAGCACCTCCACTTCTTCAATAGATGTTACTCCTCCGCTCACAGCAAACTTCATGGTTTGTGCGCTGCTGATATTTGTAATAGTTTTCACCCTGTTCCTGGGAATTATGTACACATTGCCGGCTACAGAATAGGCCATGGGTATATACACCGCTACATATTCAAACAAACCAAAATCGGTCATATCATTGTTGGTAATAAAGCCCACCCTCCATACATCGTTATCATCTACATTGGCCAGCACATTTTGTGTAAACTTTTTTTTGTCGCCGGCAAATGCTTCAAAAAAATCACGGGTGGTACTGTAAATATGTTTGAGGCCCGGTGTTTTTTGCATAAACTTATCCATAAAACTGATGATGCGGCTGGTTATAAAAAATGAACTGAAATAGCCCAGCATTACCACTGCCACTATGATGATAATAAAACCCAGGCCATAATTCTGCACCCGCACCTGCCCGCTGGCATCTGTGTAAGAAAAAATGGGAATCAGTCCATCTATACCCGATACCACAAAGTATAATGCATAAAAAGTAATACTTATAGGTGCCAAAATAAGTATGCCCTGCAGAAAGTATTGCAACAGCTTTGTATATTCAAAAGGCTTTTCCATAATGTTTTTTTTAGTTGTCAAAGATACTAGAATGCCTGTTGCTTTTTGGCAATTACTATCTGTTGCTGCCATAAAGGTTTATGAATAAATTGTTATGAATGGCAAATAAAAGTGATGGAAACTTTGGTAACGTTAAAAGTTTCCTTAGTTTTGTGCTCCGATTATGACAGACACAGATCCAAAAGAAAGAATAAAACTGGCAGCCCACGAACTGGTAATGAAATACAGCATTCGCAGTGTAAGTATGGATGATATTGCCGCCAGTGTAGGCATGAGTAAAAAGACCCTGTATCATTATTACCAGGATAAGGATGAACTCGTAAATGCAGTAGTGGACGGAGTGATAGAAGAAAATCAAAAGTGCTGCAATGGGCATGTGCATGCAGCAGATAATGCAGTGCATGAAATATTCCTGGCTATGGAAATGATGGTAGAAATGTTTCAGACTATGAATCCTTCTATTATCTACGAAATGCAGAAATATCACCCGGAAGCTTACAAACGTTTTCACCTGCATAAAACAAAATTCCTGCTGAACGTTATGCAAAAAAACCTGCAAAGAGGAATTGCTGAAGAGCTGTACCGCCCCGAAATAAATGTGCAGATACTGGCCAGCTTTAGAGTAGAAAGTATGTTCATTCCTTTTAATCCTGAGTTTCAGCGGAGCCTTAATAATTATAATTTGCTGGAGCTGGAAGAACAGATTATCACTAACTTTTTGTTTGGCCTGGTATCGCCTAAAGGTTATAAACTGGCCATGAAATATATGCTGGAAAAAGAGAAGAAATATAATACCCTTAAAAAGATATAACAGAACTGAGATGAATAATAAACAACAAAAAAATGGTGGGTTTGCAGTTGCTATAATTTTATTAGCAGCATTTTTATTGCCGGGCTGGGTGCTGGCACAACAGGAAAACAATTTTTCTTTGAACCAGGCAGTAGCGTATGCTTTAAAAAATGCTGTGGCCGTTCGCAATGCGTTGATAGATTTTAAAATTCAGAAACAAACCAACAGGGAAATTACTGCCATGGCTTTTCCTCAGGTAAGCGGAAGTGTATCTGCCAATCATTTTCCCAATGTGGCAGTGCAGAGTTTTCCCAATTTTATAGCACAGGCCACTTATGGAGTGCTGGAAAAAGAAGGCGTTAAAGATGCCAATGGCAACCCTATTATTTCTCCCGGCGATTTTGGAATAGTGCAGGCACAGTTTGGTACCAGTTACTCAGCCAATGGCGGCATAGATATTTCGCAACTGTTGTTTGACGGGCAGGTATTTGTGGGACTGCAGGCAAGAAGTGCAGCAATGGATTTTGCAAAAAAACAAATTGCCGTTACTGAAGAAATGATTAATGTAAACGTGCAGAAAATATATTACCAGTTGGTAGTAGGCAGCCGGCAGAAAACTTCTATTGATGCCAATATAGATCGTTTTGAAAAACTGCTGAAGGACACCAAAGAAATATACAACCAGGGTTTTGCAGAAAAATTAGATGTAGATAAAGTAAGTGTGCAGTTGAATAATTTGCTCACAGAAAAACTAAAAGTAGAAAACCAACTGGCAGCAGGCAATGCCTCTTTAAAATTTTTGATGAACATGCCGCAGGTGGAAACTTTGATACTTACAGACACACTGGCTGAGGGTGAACTGAAAGCTGGTTTGCTGGGTCAAAGTTTTAATTATGCCGACAGGAAAGAATTTCAATTGATAAGCGTAGGAAAAAAATTGAATGAGTACAATGTAAAGCGATATAAACTTAGCTATCTGCCAACGCTTGCCATGTATGGCAATTATTATAAAAATGCACAACGAAATCAATTTGATTTTTTTAGCAAAGGGCCCTGGTTTACAAGCTCACTGATAGG
>JBKJSJ010000298.1:0-5922 GCA_046595965.1 Ferruginibacter sp. | reverse complement strand
TATTGTCAGTATTCAGGATCCTTCATCTTTTGATATTAATTTGCTGAAGCTATATCATTCTGCAGATTCTATGAGTTTGATAAATTCTTTCAATGTCTCCTTTGGGTTACCTTATCTGATAAAGAATGACAATCTTTCTTTGGACGAAAGACTATCAAACTTAAAAGCATTAAGTGAAAAATATCAGTCAAAAAATGTAAAGACTAAAACCGTAAAATTATTTATTGATGGTGCTTTAGAATCCAAAACAGCAGCCGTGTTAGAACCCTATTTAAATTCGGTGGAAAGGGGTACGTTGTTGTATGATTCTCTTCAATTAAAAATTATCATACAAAAATTAGATTCAGCCGGTTTTCAACTACATTTTCATGCTATTGGCGACAGGGCTATCAGAACATCTTTGGACGGAATTGAATATGCAATACAGGTTAACGGCAATAACTTTAGAAGACATCAAATAGCACATGCCAACCTTCCTCAACCCGTTGATATCCCAAGATTCCGTAAACTGGGCGTTATTGCTAATATGCAACTTTGGTGGATGGACAATTCAACCTATTATACTGCCCTGTTACCTTCAATAATTGGTGCAAAGAGAGTTCAGCAAATGCATCCGTTTAAATCTTTTTCAAATCAGGGTAGTCTTCTTTCAGTTGGAAGTGATTACCCTATTACTCCGTTAAGCCCCTTTGAAGCTATACAAAAAGCCATCACCCGGAAAGACATTGATTCAAAAAATGAACATATAATCGGAGAAAAAGAATGCCTGGATTTACCGGAGACAATTGCAGCATTTACTATTGGAGGAGCATACGCACAGTTTATGGAAAAAGAGGCGGGCTCACTTGAGATAGGAAAATGGGCTGATTTTATTTTATTAGATAAAAACTTGTTTGCAATTGACCCAATGGAAATACATAAAATAAAATTATTAAAAACATTTTTTAGAGGTAACCAGATTTTCAAAAATAAATAACTGGGCATACTGAACTGTGTAAAATGGAGGCAGACTAAAGCAGTGTTTCAACTTTTGTTTTTCAATTTGGCTTCATATCCAGCTTGATTGTAAAAGAAAAAAAGAAACAAGAAAAGAAAAGATAGTAATAGTAGTATAATGTATTAAATAATTGATAATGCAAACCTAAAGGACGTTGCACCGGATGATTGAATTTACTTCTGTAAGCATTAGATGTTTAAAAAAAAGTTACTTGTGAGCTTGCAAATACCTAATTACAAATTACTTTGCCTCAAGCAATAGTACTGCATCTCTTGCCGCTGCTCCTCTCCTGCTAATTACCGGAGTAATGTGTTAGTATTCCAAAATCATCTATACCCAATTCATAAAATTTTGCTTAGGAGTATTTGTATTTTTCAGGGTATGTAAAGTAGCCAGCCTTTACCGGATTATTGTGAATGTATTCTAATTTTTGAGCAAATACTTTTTCAGTAAATAATTCTATACTTAATGAATCTCTTTTCCAGAATTGATAGGCATGGTCCTATTTGTTTACTTTAAATTTTTCCAATAAGTAAGTATCTTCTATGCTTAGTTTTTGTTTCATTTTATGAGCGGTAAATTTCATAAAACCTGCCAGTATGCTTTCCGGCGAATGACCAGGTAGTGCCGGCTGTATTAAATGAATATGGGTATGCATAATCACAAACGCATTAAGTTCAATTCGTTTTTCTGTAACCATCGTTTTAAGGCTATCAATAATGATATCTTTATAATCATCTGCAGACAATAATTACTTCCAGCCCTGAATCGTAATATAAAATTGAGGCCAATGTATGGGATATATTGTTTTCATTTTCCTAATCTACAAAATACTTTTACATTTTTTTCATTAACTAATTTAATGATCTCTACCTTTCATTGGATTCACCGATGTGGCCTCCCCCGATATTTTCGGGGTCTCCGACCAACGGGCAGCACAAGCCCAAATCACAATATTAAAATACACTTTAAAGGTTATGGTTTACTATTTTTGATAATAAGAAGTTGTAGTGACAGCTAATGGCGTTGGTCGGACCAGACGCCGGCAGGGACCCACGCCGGCAAAAGAAACTTATCCACCCACAGTGGCAATAGAAGAGATTTTTCCATCCCCATTTTTTACTATTGAATTCTTGGCCAAAACCTGGGTAGCATACCACCCAACACTTCGCTGATGATAGTAACAGCAAGGGATAAACGCTATGAAATTTTTATATCTTCTTCGAAACAGAAGAATACAAATATTGTGATTGATTTAAAGGGATAAAACATGCAGGAAGTAATGGAAGAAGAGGTTTTGCTCACAGATGACACGGATAAAATGGATAACCACAGATTTATTTTTTTTAAAATCCGTTTAATCCGTGTCATCCCCCGCTTTTTTGCGGGGCAGGCTGTGTGACGTATTTCCGATTTTAATACCAAACGGAATTTCATTTTAGGCCAATGTGTGGTGGCTGAAATTTCGGGTAGCTTTTGTGCGGTAGGGTTTGGCAAATGCCGACCTGTACCGGTGTATATCGATAAAGAAAAGTATTGGGATCATTTATAAATCAAATCTCTATAAATTGCCTGCCATGAGGAAATTATTTGGGAATTTTACAGACTAAATAAAACGCCCTCTCATCTTTTGATGGAGGGCGTTTTAGTATTTACTTTTTTTAGTGGCTGTTACAGCTACTGGTAAAGTGTGCGATTTAATTTTTAACTCTTATAACGGGTCTTAATTTGTAACCTGTTGATTCTTTCTGAATGGATAAAGCGGCATCAAAATCCATAAGCAATGTTTGCAAAGTGGAATTCAATTTTTGATTTACTTTTATTTTTAAACCACTTTCACTTCCACTGGGGATAGTTAAAGGAGAACTTACACCAAAGGTATCTGTAACGCTGTTATTGGGTCCCAGCACAAAACGGATTTCTTTGATATAACCTGTGGGAACAACTCCTGTAGCAAGGGCAGTGTCTATTCCATTCTGCAGGCGTAGTAAATTGTAGATGCCTGCATGGGTTTGCAAATCTACCCAACCATTTTCGGAAGCATCTGCTGCCGTGTCATTTCCTAATTTTACCCTTATCTGTAATACATCCACATAAACGGCCCGCAGGTCAATTGGGTTATCGGTCATTCTTACATTGAGGGTGGTGGTTCCATTGTCATCTTTGCTGCAGGCCATAAAAGATGCAGAAACGATGATCAATAATGCTGATAAAACATAGAGGTTTTTTTTCATAAATTTATTATTTTAAGAAGGTATAGGCGAATATGATGCCAAGTGTTTATATGCAGTTAATTCGCTATATCTGTCTTCTAAGTTTTTACGCTGTTAGATGTATTTTAAACCTTCCATGTCATCCTGTGGCAAGTAGCCTATACCGGCATCTGGTCATATAGATGCTACTTGCCTCAACATTATAATGCTAAAAAATACTACAAAGCTGTTAGAATCAAATAAACGTAATGCTCAGTCTTAATAATTTATAACAAAAAATTACATAGTAGCATGATAATGCTTAGGCAGCAAGGCTGGCAGTAATTGAGCAAGTTTTTAATTGTGGTCTTTTTTTCAACTTCTGCTTAAACAAATGATAACCAGATTTGAATAGTACAATTTTAAAACGCACCCGCTAAAAATTATTGGGGTACAGTTCATTGACCTTAACTTTACCTGCCATATATTTATGATCTAATTCATTTTACTCAAAAAAAGTTTTATATTCATAAAAATATTCATACCAATCTACTTATAAAAATTAATGCATAATGACAACAGTAATAGTTCCCATAGACTTTTCGGAAACCTCTTTAAATGCTGCCCGGTATGCTACTACGTTCCTTACAGGCCACTATGGTGTTAACCTTATTTTATACCATAGTTACCACAAAGCATCCGAAGCTGCTGAATCTACAGCCAGCCTGGAAGAATTAAAGACCAGTCTTATTAAAGATCACCCGGTACATATTGAGGTATTGGTTTTTCATGATGAAGATTTTGTATCGGGCCTGGAAAAAACGGCCCGGCACCGCAGTGCCAATCTTATTATTATGGGCATTACCGGAAGATCTACCCTGGGGCAGGTATTTTTTGGCAGCAATACGCTTAAAATGGTGGAAACAAAAGTATGCCCCGTTTTAATAGTACCGGAAAATGCTGTTTTTACCAAAATGCAGAATGTGATGCTCACATCAGATTTTAAAGACACTGTAAACACTACACCATCGGTGCCTATAAAAGATTTTTTAAGCATTTATCAACCTAAACTTCACGTGGTAAACGTAGATAAAGACCACTATATATCTCTTACCGAGAAATACGAAAATGAAAAGAAGAAATTAAACGAACTGCTAAAGGAGTATAACCCTGAGTTTTATTTTATGCGCCTGTATGATATTGATGAAGCCCTGAATTTATTTGCCCAGGATATGGATATAGATCTGATTATTGCTGTGAAGAGAAATCACAACTTTATGGAGAAATTATTCAAAACCAGCAGAACTAAAAAATTAAGTTATCAAAGTAAACTGCCCATCCTGGTCATACATGAATAAATAAATAATATTTTATAAAATAATAGCGGTTGCTCCATAAAGGCAACCGTTTTTTATTAATATTCTGGCAATAATCTCCGCAGGTTTATTTAAATTTCTTGTTAAATGAAACCCAGCAAACATCCTGTAGCAGGGTTTTTGCCGTACTTATGCTGTAAAAAATTAAACACTACTTCACTATGCAAATTTACCAGTTACGTAACCTTGCCATTGGCATATTTAGTTTTGCTTTTTTTGCTGCATGCAAAAAAAATACAACTGACCTTGCGGCTAACCCGCCTGCCACAGCAGGAACCGCTACCACAATAAGTCCAGAAATTATTAAAGACAGCACCCTGCTCTATACGAAAGATATTTACCTATGGAATACACAAATCCCTGCAACATTTGATGCAAGGAGTTATGCAGACCCGGCGGCTATTATGCAGGCTATTCATCCTTATAGTTTAGAGCCGGGTTTTGCACAGCCTGTAGATAAGTGGAGCTTTGCTATGAAAAAAACTGAATGGGATAAGCAGAGTGCCGGGATGAGTTCTCTTGCCACTTCCCCTAACGAAGCCGGGGATTTTGGCATGTCGGTATTTTTTAGAGCAGAGGGAGATTTAAGAGTAAGATTAGTGGAGCCCAATTCTCCGGCTGGCCTTGCAGGAATAAAAAGAGGCTGGCGCATTATTCAAATAAATGGGAGCAATACCATTAGTACCAGCAATGCTACCAGCATTGTAAATGATGTTTATTATGCTGCCAGCACAGCATTTGGCTTTACTAAAGCTGATGGAGCAAATGCGGCTATTACATTGAATGCTGCTCATTATACAGAAAAGCCCGTTTATTTAGATACTGTATATAACACAGGCAGCCAGCGTGTTGGATACCTTGTATATAATTCCTTCTTAGGAAAAACTGCGGATATAAGTGCAGAATTTCAGCGGGTATTCAGCCGCTTTGCAAGCCAGCAGGTTACAGATGTGGTAATAGATTTAAGGTATAATGGCGGTGGCTATGTTTCGCTGGCAGAGCAGTTGGCCAATTACCTGGCTCCTGTATCGGCCAATGGAGCTTTAATGATGAAGCAGGAATACAATGCAGCCAACAGCCAGAATAATTCAACAACTTATTTTCGCAAGGCGGGCTCGCTTAATTTGCCGGATGTATATTTTATTGTAAGCAAAAGTTCTGCATCTGCCAGTGAACTTTTAATTAATACCCTAAAGCCATATATGGATGTAAAAATGATTGGACCCGGCGCCACGCATGGCAAGCCCGTAGGGTTCTTCCCAATTCCTGTAGGTGACTGGTATATATTTCCGGTGTCTTTTAGAACTACTAATAAAAATGGTGAAGGCAATTATTTTAATGGCCTTGCAGTAAATGC
>JBKJSJ010000211.1:0-4339 GCA_046595965.1 Ferruginibacter sp. | reverse complement strand
TGCTGCTGTGCACAGCATTCCAGTCGCTCATCACCAACCCTTTAAAGCCCCATTCTTTTTTTAGAACCTGGTTTAGTAAATAATTGTTATGCGATGCCCATTGTCCTCTAAATTTATTGTAGGAACTCATCAGCGTATTAACTCCTCCTTGCTGCACCGCCGCCTTAAAACCCGGCATATAAATTTCTCTTAAAGCCCTTTCGCTCATTTCTACGTTTATGGTAGTACGTTTAGACTCCTGGTTGTTAGCTAAGAAATGTTTTACGCATGCAGATATACCCTGGTCCTGAACGCCCCTGATATATCCAACAACCATTTTAGAAACCAGGTAAGGATCTTCACTTTGATATTCAAAATTTCTTCCGTTTAAAGGGCTGCGAATAATATTGATACCTGGGCCAAGTATTACATTTTTTCCCCGGTATGCAGCTTCACTGCCCAATACGGCACCAAAATCGTAACCCAGTTTGAGATTCCAGGTAGCTGCCAGGCATACTCCAGTTGGTAAATAAGTACCGCTGTCTAATATTTTATTATCTAATTTCCAGTCCCGTCCATGCTCTGGCCTCACACCATGCGGGCCATCAGAAGTTACGAGTTCGGGTATTCCCAGGCGTGGCACTCCGCCTGATGTAAAAGAAGAAGAGGCATGGATCATGCTCACTTTTTCTTCTAATGTTAGTTGTATTATTAAGGCATTGATCTTTGATGCCGTATCAAATTTAAGTTGTGCCTGGGCGCTGCAAATAATGGCCAAACACAAAGCAATGGATATTGCTTTTTTGGGAAAGTTTCTCTTCGTCATGGTTAAAGTATTATTTGTGAATTGGAATTTGATCGGTTATGTTTTACTGAAGGTTATCAATATTTTTAAAAGAATTTTTTCTATCTGAGGAAGGTAAATGATTTACCCCTAAATGTGTAACTAATGAAGTAATTTTTTAAATAAAACTGGGGTAGCTCACCTGTGTAGATGTCTTTGCGGAGTGGGTGAATAAGCATCACTAATGTTGCAGAGCTGAGCCTTACAAATGTGGACTTTTTTTTCTCAGAAAGAAAGTTCAAAATGCATCCAGAGCGTTAACGAAGAAAAAGGAATGGGTTGAGTATAGTTGCGGGCAATCATCAAGGGTAAAGGACGTATTTTTTTCGCATCACTCTATATTCGCTTAAGCCAGGTTCCCAGCTTTCACGGATTTCTTTTTCTGATTTGCCATCAATAATTTGTTGTCTGAACAAAGCAGATCCGCTCAGTCTTTCAATAACACCCATTTCTTTACTCAGGCTGGAATTGAAGAATTTTTCTTTGTGGGGAGAAGCTTTGTACAGTTCCATTATCCATTGCAGATTAATCTGTTTCTTTTTTCTTAATAGTTCAACATCGTAGTTGCGCAGGTCAAGCCCATAACAAACCTGGTTCATAAAAAGCGGCGTTTCTGCCATGCCCTTAATACTTGTAGGCGTGAAGAAGAATTTATATCTGCCTTTTAACTCCGGGCTGCCTATTACGGTAAATGGAAAATAAGTGCCCCGGCCATGATTGAGGTATGTTCCTTCAAATAAACAGGTTGAAGGATACAACAAAATTGATTGAGGCGTATTTAAATTAGGCGATGGACTTACTGGCAAAACATATGGCATATTGTGGTTGTAGTTACCCACTTTAATTATCCTGAGTTTACATTTTACTTTGTTTGTCAACCAACCTTCACCGTTGGCCATTTGTGCAAATTCACCAACGGTTAATCCATGCGATATAGGCAATGGGAACATACCGATGCCTGATTTAAATTTCAAATTGAGAATAGGCCCGTCAATTAAATACCCGTTGGGGTTTGGGCGATCAAGAATGAGCAGTTCTTTACCGTTTTCATAACAAGCTTCCATCACACGGGATAATGCATTGATGTTGGTATAAAAGCGACAGCCTACATCTTGCAGGTCATAAATCATTATGTCCACATCGGCGAGATCTTCTTTTGTAGGTTTATTTTTCTTGCCGTATAAAGACACTACAGGAATACCTGTAACTGCATCGTTTTCATCAGCTACGGCTGTTCCGGCACTGGCATCGCCACGAAAACCATGTTCCGGGCCAAACACCTTTACAATATTAACTCCCAATCTTTTGAGGCTATCCACTAAATGGGTTTTCCCGATGACGGAAGTAAGATTGGCAAGAACAGCAACCCTTTTGCCTTTGAGATAAGCAACATATTTTTCTGTTTGTTCAGCACCTGTTTTTATTGCGCTCATTTCGGTAACAGCAGCAGTAGTTGTTGAATTTTTACGGGGAATGCAAAGGCTCAAAACAACCATAAGGAAAAATAAAAATTTCATAGCTATATTTTTTTTTGGCACTGAATAGAAAATATTTTAGACTTGTCCACCCACTTCAATATGCCATTTAGTTAAAATTCTTTTTACGATAATTTTTTATGCATTAAGAATACCCCGATACAGTTACGTACAACGTTTTGCATTGCCGCAGGTGGGGTGTTGGAAAACGTTCGCCCGTGGCAATTTTGTTTAGATTTTTCTTGAAGAGCCGTGTGAATCAAGCCGTTCAAGTACGGTTCTATGAGGAGCTTGGGGTGAAACTCCCCATGCTGACTCGACTATGTGCATATCCTGTTTCTGTCAGTTTTTTGCTGGTTCTGATAAATTGAAGTAATCGCCTTTGTTTTGTCCATCGTACTTGAAATTATGTTAGTAATTGCACAATCAGATTATTTATTAACCGGCAGAGACATGTAAAAAATATAGAAATTTAATATCATAAAAAATAAGGCAGGCATTGATATCCAAAGGCTATCCTTAACGTATACCCTGACTGCAACACCTAAAAACATTAATATGGTGAGGCCCCCTGCAGAAATCAATAAAATAAGTTGAATCTTTAAACCTAGCAGCAGACCCACCGCCCCCAATAATTCTAAAACTGCGGTAAGTGTTCCTACTTTCTCAAGCCCAAAGCGCTTGAATTCATTTTTCATTTGTGGTGATATAAAATATGTAATTCCATAACTCAAAAAAGATAGACTTGAAATTAAAATCAGCACATTAAGTAAGTTCATTGTTATATTAATTTTAGGGATACAGCCGTAATGAAAAGACTTAATATTAGTAGGAATAAAGAGGGCATATGCTTCTGCCATGGATTACCCACTTTAAAATGGAAATATTGTGCTGATAACATAAGAAATGCGATAAGTAATGCCGGAATAAGTACTAAATCCGGATACCAAATACCTGCAACCAACAATGTTGACAAAGCAATTTTAGAAGAACCTACTATGGTACGGGTTAAATCACTCAAGCCATATTGTTTAAATTCCTTGACGATATTATCAAAACGAAATATCCAAACATATGCTATTGACAAAGCAACTATAACTTGAGCGATGATTGTGTAATTAGTCATTTGTTTTAGTTTTTTAAGTTTGTTTATTACGGCTTCGCATAATTTTTAGTGTAGCGTTTTTTTTTGTCATTGGCTTTCCGCCGAAGCCGAAGACTGTGTCGAATAGGGTTACACATAACGTGAGCTTGTGAAAAAACCCCTCCCGCCTTCACCAAATATACACACTATGTGAATAGCGCAAACGCTGGTTAGTTTTTGCTAATATACAGATATGCAATTCATCACCGGAAATAAGCACCATCAAACCTTCTTCAGCACGCTGGAAGAACAGATAGCAGCAGATAATCATATAAGGCTTATCGATGCTTTTATTGATAAACTCGATTTATCCAAAATGAGTTATACTAATACTATGCACAAGAGCGAAGGCCGGCCACCGTATGCTCCTGACGTGCTGCTAAAACTTTACCTATACGGCTACCTCAATAAAAATCGCAGCAGCCGCAAGCTGGAAAAAGAATGCAGCAGAAACAAAGAGCTAGAGTTGTAAACAAACCCTTATACGATCGTATGCATGTAAAGCTGCAGACACAAAAAGCAAAACGAATGAAAAAGCTGCGCAGCAGCACAGTAGAACCTGTACTTGGCACGCTTGTAAATTACCTGGGTATGCGGCGTGTAAACATCCGGGGCATAGAGCAGGCAAACAAATGTATGCTGATGGCCGCCATTGCCTACAATCTAAAAAAGCTATTGAAATTTACTGCAAGAAAAGTGCAAACTAATGTACAGGTAATGCAGGTAAACCTGCAGGCTTTATTTTTAAGCAAAACAAGGCTTGCCAAAGCAACATACTTTTTATTGTTGCCACTTTATTTAAAACAAAATTGCTACAGTAATTAAAAACCAAAAGGTTTAAAACGCCTCTAAATGGTTTGGATAGTTTTTAAAAAAGGTAGTTGTGCATCAGCCACC
>JBKJSJ010000189.1:0-2986 GCA_046595965.1 Ferruginibacter sp. | reverse complement strand
AGGGGGACAGTTTTTGATGAAAAAAATAATCCAATAGCAGGGGCCTCTGTTACTATCAAGGGCAGTTCTGAAGGTACCTCTGCCGATTCTATGGGAATTTTCTTATTAAATGTTCCAACAACAGCCAAGGTGCTGATCATTTCTTCAATAGGATATCTTAACCAGGAAATTATAATAGGGACAAGAACCTCTCTTGTAATTATCTTAGCTTCTCCCGGTCAGTCTCTAAACGAAGTAGTGGTAATTGGATACGGAACAGCAAGGAAAAAAGATTTAACTGGTGCGGTCTCCACCATCTCTGGCAGAGACCTTACACCAGGCCCCGTTACTAGTCCGTTGCAGCAAATAGCAGGTAAAGCTGCGGGTGTAAATGTAATACAAATAGGGAGTGAACCGGGTAGTGCTCCTGGTGTAAGAATAAGGGGTATTACATCTTTAGTTGGAGGCAGCGATCCTTTGGTGGTGGTAGATGGTGTGCAGGGAAACATGGATTTGTTTAAACAGGTTCCCCCCAATGAAATAGAAAGTGTCGATATTTTAAAAGATGCTTCTGCTACTGCTATTTATGGTTCACGGGGAGCGCCAGGTGTAATAATTGTAACCACCAAAAAGAATAGGGCTGGAAAAAGTTCAATCGAATTTACTTCTACTGCATCGGTAGATATTATTTCAAATAAATTACAGGTATTAAATGCAGAGGAATGGTGGCAGGAGGCTCAAAAATGGAATGTTCCTGCATCAGAAAATCATGGTTCAAGTACAGACCTCTTTAGTCTTTTAACCCGGGATGGATTTACGCAAAACCATTCCCTGGCTTTTGGAGGTGGTACAGATAAATTTAATTATCGTGCCTCCCTGGCGGCAGTTTTGCAAAATGGAATTGTAATAAATTCTAATTACAAAAATTACATAGGCCGTATCCAGGCAACTCAAAAAGCCATTAATGACAGGCTTACCATCACAATGAATTTAAACAGCAATGTTTCCAATTCTTTGGGTAGCCCCAATAGTGTGGGCAGGGCAGCCTTTACATCCAACCTGATAAGTAATGCATATGTAGCAAGACCTACAGACCCTGTGTTTAATACTGATAGCAGCTATTATACTGATCCCAATGTGTTTCAATATATAAACCCTTATGCTGTATCTCAAACCGTAAAGAATCAGGGTGGTTCAAATAATTTATTTGGTTCATTGCGTGCTGATGTAACTGTAATAAAAGGTTTAACAGCCAGTTGGTTTGGTACCTGGCGCAAAACCAATGCTTATTGGGGTTATTATCTTCCGGCTGCCTCTACTGTTTCTTATGCTGTAGACAATAAAGGTGTTGCCAATATCAGCAACAACCGGGCAGATGAGCGGTTGATGGATATAAGCCTTAACTACAAAAAAACTTTCGGAGACCACAGTTTTGAGGGACTGGCTTTATATGAATATCAAACACAAATTTACCAGGGAAACTTTGCTCAGGCCAAAGGATTTATAAATGATATCACTACTTTCAATGCGCTGCAAAACGGTGATTTGTCAAAAGTTACACCTGGCGATGTATCCTCTTACAAAAATGACCGAAACCTTGTTTCTTTCTTAGGAAGAATTAATTATTCTTACCAGGATCGTTACTTATTAACAGCAAGTTTGCGTCGGGATGGTTCTTCAGTTTTTGGGGTAAATAATAAATGGGGCAATTTTCCTTCAGCTTCCGTAGCATGGAGATTGAGCAAGGAGCCTTTCTTCAGTGGTCAAAAGATTTTTAATGATTTAAAATTGCGGGCTGGTTTTGGTATTACAGGTAACCAGCAGGGATTGTATCCTCAAAATTCTACCCAACTAGTAAATGCATCAGGGGTAACATATTTTGGAGGCTCGCAAATAACCAATTTCGTTATCACCCAAAATGCTAATTCAGATTTAAAGTGGGAGACAAGAAACCAGACTAATATTGGTATTGATTTTTCTTTGTTGAATAGCAGGCTATCAGGGTCTATAGATGTATTTAAAGCTACCACTAAAAATTTGCTCTTTAATTATACAGTACCTCAACCTCCTTTTCCTTATGGTACCATACTGGCTAACGTTGGAAGCCTTTTGAATGAAGGCTTAGAACTAAGTTTAAATTACCTCGCAATTAAAAAAAATGATATCACCCTTACACTTGCCGGGAACATTTCATTTTTAAGAAACGAAGTTTTGAATTTAAGCGGCAGCATAAACGGGGTGCCCTTAAATACTGATTATGTAGGATGGGGTTCCAATTCCTATTTAATTAAAGGAAAACCAATTGGCACTTTTAATATTCTTCAACACAAAGAAATAAATGGTTCAGGTTCTGAAGTAGTGGTGGACAGGGATAATAACAACATTATTGACCAGGGTAATCAAAGCCCCGATCGCTATATTGCCGGGTCTGCCTTACCAAAATATACTTACGCTTTCACTCCTTTTTTCTCTTACAAAAATTTTGATCTTTCAATGCTTTGGCGTGGCTCGGGCGGTAATAAATTATACAATGATTTAAGATCTAATTTAAGCCGGTTTGAAAACTTAGGAAAAGCCAATGTATTAAAAAGCGCCATTCCTTTGGGATTATTTAGTACACAATATGGCTCTGACCTCTGGTTGGAAGATGGAGACTTTTTAAGATTTGATAACCTCTCAATGGGCTATCGTTTTAATACCAGCAACAGCAAATTTGTTGATGCATTCCGTGTTTCTCTCACAGGAAGTAACCTTGCTGTTATAACTAAATACAGGGGTATAGATCCTGAATTAGGTGGCGGATATGGTGGCGCCGGCGACGGTGGTATTTATCCCCGCACAACAAATTTTGCAGTGGGTCTAAACGTGATTTTTAAATAATTGAAAAAAATTGTATGAAAAAAATATCAATGCTTTCCCTTCTTGCTTTATTGTTTTTTCAAAATTGCACCAAGGTTGATGAAAATATTTATGACAGGTATGCTGCAACAGATTTCTATAGTTCACC
>JBKJSJ010000143.1:0-3806 GCA_046595965.1 Ferruginibacter sp. | reverse complement strand
GGATCTCCAAGGGCCAGCATTAACCTGGCACTGGCTGCTAAAGCTTATGCCTTTTTAAATAAAAGAGGATATGTAATTCCGGAAGATGTAAGAATTATTTGCAAAGATGTTTTGCGCCATCGTATAGGACTAACTTATGAGGCCGAAGCAGAAAATGTAAACGTAGAAGATATAATCAGTGAGATTCTGAAAACGGTGAATGTACCATAGAGAAAAGGGGAGACTATTAATTATCGTCTATCAAATAACAGCAAAAAACTATCATCCATCATTAGTGCTCACAACAGAAGACATATTAAAAAAAGTAAAAGAGCTTGAAATAAAAAGCAAGAAAATAACTACCCAGCTTTTTACGGGGGAGTACCATTCTGCTTTTAAGGGAAAGGGTATGAGTTTTAGAGAAGTGAGGGAATATAGTGCAGGAGATGATGTGCGATTTATAGATTGGAATGTGAGTGCCCGTTATGCACATCCTTACTCAAAAGTATTTGAAGAAGAAAGGGAACTGGTAATGATGCTGATGATAGATACCAGTACCAGCAATCTTTTTGGTACGGTAGGCAAAAGAAAAAAAGATCTGATAATAGAAATGGCAGCTATATTAACCTTTAGTGCCATCAGTAATAATGATAAAGTAGGGGTCATTTTTTTTAGCAATAAAATTGAAAAATATATTCCTCCCAAAAAAGGAAGACAGCATGCATTGTATATTGTAAGGGAACTGCTTACCGTGGAGCCTCATGCAAGGGGTACCAATCTGGATGAAGCTATTCGCTATTTTAATAATACCACCCGCCAAAAAAGTATCTCCTTTATTTTAAGTGATTTTATAGATACCGGTTATGAAAATGATTTGAAAGTAATTGGTAAAAGGCATGATGTGATAGGCTTGCGGGTTTATGATAAAATGGATATGCAGTTGCCCGATATTGGCCTGCTGCAGATGCAGGATGCAGAAACCGGCAATACCAAATGGGTAGATACAGGCAGTGCCATGGTGCGTTATAATTATCAGCAGAATTTTTTTCATCAAACAGATAATTGTAAAAAGCATTTTAGAAAAGCCGGAGCAGAATTACTGCACATACGCACCGATGAAGATTATGTAAAAATTCTGCAGTTGTTTTTTTTAAGAAGAAAATAAAATTTATTAGTAAAACCCGGATGAACCCAAAGCATTTGATATACCGCAGCATAGGCCTTGTAATAATTATCTTATTCAGCATAGCAGATTCCCGGGGCCAGGCACTTAAAACTTATATCAATAAAAACCAGATTCTTATTGGTGAGCATATTCATTACGAAATAAAATTAAGTCTTGCATCTTCTTCCTATAGCGTAGATTTTGGTATCCCCGATTCCATTCCGCACTTTGATATTATTGATCAGAAAAAATATGATACGGTTGGCCAAAATGGAATATACAGTATAAGGCAAACAATAGATTTTACAAGTTTCGATTCTGGTATCTGGAAATTTCCCTCATTCCCTATTACTATTTCTTTTCCAAATAAAGCTGCTCAAAAAGCATTCAGCGATTCGGTTTTTATCAGGGTTTCTTATTCTCCTGCAGACAGTACCAACGAGTTGAGAGATATTAAACCTGTGATGAAAGTTTTTGTGGTGGACAGAAGCTGGATGTATATTGCCGCAGGCATTATTTTGTTACTTATTTTATTATTTATTCTTTACCGCTATTTTAAAAACCGGAAGAAAAAAGCACCACTGCTTTTCAATTCTTCCCTGTCTGCTTTTGAAGAAGCTATCAAAGCACTGAAACAGTTGCAGCAGGAAACAAATGCAGATGGTAAAACTTTTCATACCAGCCTGAGTAATATTTTTAAAAAATATTACAGCCGTAAAATAAATAAAAATTTATTGACCTCTACCACCGGCGATATTTTGCTTTTGCTTAAAACACAAAGCAAATCTTCTGAAATAGTATCGCAGGCTGCCGAAGCATTAAGAAGTGGAGATGCGGCAAAGTTTGCTAAATACCAGCCATCTGCTGCAGAAAACAACCAAAGCCTGCTGCAGATAAAACAAACCATTGAACATTTAGACAAAAAATCATCATTTTAAAAAAACACAAACAGCATTGTTATTTGATTATTTTCATAATATAGAATTTACACAACCGGAGTTTCTTTTTCTCCTGTTATTAATACCTGCACTGATAGTTTGGTATATCATCAGCAATAACGGGCGAAGTGCTTCTATGATGGTATCAACTACCGCCGCACCAGGATTAAGCAGTTGGAAATCTACCATGCGGCATCTGCCCTTTATCTGCAGAATGTTTTGCCTGGCATTTATTATGATTGCCCTTGCAAAACCACAAACCAAAAATGAAAATCAGCGAACAGAAGGAGAAGGGGTAGATATTATTTTATGTATAGATGTAAGTGGTAGTATGACCGCACGGGATTTTATCCCCAACAGGCTGGAGGCTTCCAAATCGGTGGCCATAGATTTTGTGAACAAAAGATTAACCGACAGAATTGGAGTGGTAATTTTTTCAGGAGAAAGCTTCACGCAATGCCCGCTCACTACAGATCATGCAGTGTTGGTGTCTGCTATAAAAAATATACGCAATGGGTTGCTGGAAGACGGTACTGCTATAGGCTCTGGGTTGAGTACCAGTGTAGACAGGATACGCAACAGCCCAACAAAAACTAAAATTGTTGTGTTGCTTACTGATGGAGAAAACAACGGGGGCCTGATTGATCCTAAAACGGCTAAAGAAATAGCCAAGGCTTTTGGTATAAGGGTTTACACCATTGGTGTAGGTTCAGACGGCTATGCCAGCCAGCCAGAGAATACTCCCCTTGGAGTAGTTACTCAACAAGTAAAGGTTTCTATTGATGAAAAATTATTAACCGAAATTGCGAACGAAACCGGGGGTAAATATTTTCGTGCAAAAGACAATGAAACGCTGACCGGCATTTACAGCGAAATAGATGGACTGGAAAAAACAAAAATGCAGATTATTAATACTATCCGCTATAGCGATAAATTTATGCCTTTTATTTTAGCTGCTATTTTCTTTTTGCTTATAGAACTGATCTTTAGATATATGTTGCTTAGAAAATTTCCATAAAATTTTTGCCACAATTACATATCAACATTCCATTTTATTATTTAATTGTCATAACTCCACTAAACTCTATAAACCTTCTTCAAAATAAAAGATGTTTACAAATTACTCAACCATTAATATCTTGCAGTGTGCACGCAACCGTTTATAAATCTACAGGAAACTGGTACCATGTAAAAAACCAGCAGGGTGAATTCTTCCGGGCCCGTATAGTGGGCAAATTAAAAATGGATGGAATAACTTCTACAAATCCCATTGCAGTAGGCGACTGGGTAGAAATAGAAAATGAAACTGATACGGAAAGCACCATCATCAATAAAATTCACGACCGCAAAAATTATATCAACCGCACTTCGCCCCACAATAAAAATATGCATCATATTGTGGCTGCCAACCTGGATCAGAGCCTGCTGTTTGCAACGCTTAAAGATCCAAAAACTTCCCTGGGTTTTATAGATCGCTTTTTGGTAATATCCGAAGCGTATCATGTACCTGCCATCATTGTTTTTAATAAGGCGGATCTGTTTAAGAAAAAAGAGCAGGAAAAATTTGAACTTATCAAAACAATTTACGAACCCATTGGGTATAAAATTAAATTGATGAGCATAGAAAAAAATGAGGGTGTAGAAGCCGTGAAAGCATTATTGAAAGATAAAACTACTTTGCTCAGCGGGCATTCGGGCGTTGGAAAATCTACTTTTATAAATGC
>JBKJSJ010000426.1:0-2640 GCA_046595965.1 Ferruginibacter sp. | reverse complement strand
AAGTTACAGGAAATTATTATAGTATGTTAATTTTTTTAGCTATTTAAATACCAGGAAAACATTTTTCTTAAAATATTTAATATACATGTTATGTTTTCTTTGCAAAAAATGGTCTTTGTGAAAGCTTTCAGCCAATAAGCTTTTCCATTTAGTAGATTTGCCAAATATTTTTACCCGATAAGAAGTAATATTATGAACAAAAATTTTGCAGCACGCATTGGTACAGAAGTAGAAGAAATTAAAGTAGCCGGGCTTTTTAAGAACGAGCGTATTATTAGCAGTGAGCAGGGAGCAGAAATAATTGTTGGCGGAAAGACGGTTTTAAACTTTTGTGCCAACAATTACCTGGGGCTTTCGTCTCACCCAAAAGTACTGGAGGCAGCCAAAAAATATATTGATTACCGGGGCTATGGCCTCAGCAGTGTGCGCTTTATTTGCGGCACACAGGATATACACAAAGAGCTGGAAAAAAAATTAGCCAGCTTCCTTGGTACAGAAGATACCATTTTGTATGCAGCGGCATTTGACGCCAATGGCGGTGTGTTTGAGCCCTTGTTTAATGAGCAGGATGCTATTATCAGTGATGCATTGAACCATGCTTCTATAATAGATGGCGTAAGATTGTGCAAGGCTCAGCGTTTACGCTATGAGCACAATAATATGCAAGACCTGGAAGCTAAACTAAAAGAGAGTGCTCATCTTCGCAGCCGCATTATTGTTACAGATGGTTCTTTTAGCATGGATGGCAGCATTGCACAGTTAGATAAAATATGTGACCTAGCCGACACCTACGATGCTATTGTAATGATAGATGAATGCCATAGCAGCGGCTTTATTGGCAAAACAGGCCGGGGCACGCATGAATACAGAAATGTAATGGGGAGGATAGATATTATTACCGGCACACTGGGTAAGGCATTGGGTGGTGCCAGTGGTGGTTTTACATCGGGAAAAAAAGAAATAATAGAAATGCTGCGCCAGCGCAGCAGGCCTTACCTGTTTAGCAATACTGTAGCTCCCAGCATTGTGGGTGCCTCTATTGTAGTATTAGATATGCTTAGTAATACCACCGAACTGAGAGACAAACTTGAATACAACACCAATTATTTTCGCAGCCAAATGACGGCAGCAGGATTTGATATTAAACCCGGCGATCATCCCATAGTACCCATTATGCTGTATGATGCTGTGCTTGCGCAAAACTTTGCCTCCAAATTATTAGATGAGGGAATATATGTAATTGGTTTTTTCTTTCCGGTAGTAGCTAAAGGGCAGTCCCGCATAAGGGTACAATTAAGTGCAGCACATGAGCAAATACATTTAGATAAAGCTATAAAAGCATTTACTAAGGTGGGGAGAGAATTGGGGGTGTTGAAATAAAAAACAGTTTTTTATATGTGCATTTTTATTACCCATTTTTTCTTCCTCATGGGTGAGCGTTTAAGGAGTGATGATTAAAAAATTGCTGACCAATTACTTGTTTTGAAAAATTTCGAAAAATTATTCAAACAAAACCCCCATCGCAAAATAAGCGATGGGGGTCGTTTGTTTAAAGAAAGTTTTAATACAATCTTGATTTACAAAATAGTCCATAGAACTATGTGGAAATCCTGGATGGTATTATGCCGGCAGAGCTCAGATTGCAATATTTATTATGTAAAGCCGGTATAATGTCATTTAAAAGATCAAATTTATTTTTTCTGCTTTTCCATCGGGCCTGGTTACTTTTAATTTGTATTCCCCACCAGGTAAAGATTTATTTACAGGGATGTTTTCTGTGCTGCTGCCTGAAGCATGATTAATTTGTTTCGCCATTATCAACTGGCCACTCATATTAAACAACTGAACACCATAAATTCCACCTGCATTGTTTGGCATCCTAAGGTTAATGACAGCATCTTTTACCGGGTTAGGATAAACTGTTATCTCCTGGCTGGAAGCAGATGCAGCAAATACTTTTACAACTTTACTGTATTCAATTTTTCCATCATTGTCTATACTTTTTATGCGGTAATAATTATTGCCTGCTGCATAATTATCATCTAACCAGTTGTAATTACTAAGAGCAGTATTTTTGGCTGTAGTAGTATTTAATTTTACAAAGCTCCTGGCGTCGGCAGACCTTTCTACTTCATATTGTTTTATACTGCTTTCATTTTCTACCACCCATTCTACCTGTATGCCGGTACTTTTTTGAGTAGCCTTTACGCTGGTAATGGTTAATGGTACAATCAAAGCCTGTGTAAACACAATGCGGAACCGGTTGGTTGCATAAGAAGCGGCAACGCTGGTAACAGAGAAGTTTACAATAGTAGAACCGAAAAGATTGATAGGGGTAGCTGTTTTTAGATAATTATCTTCCAATAATGCAACCATGCCAGGTTCATCTAATTTTGCAGTTACAAATTCAAAACGATAGTCCTGTGTCCGCATCCGCATTTGGTCTAAAAAAATGGTATCCTTACTTACAATGGGTTTTCTTCTTTCTACCGATAGCCAGTTGCCAGCAGTTTTTATAGAAATATTTTCATTTCCGTTGCCTGCTTTTATTGCATCCATATCATTTACAGCATTGGTATTATTTTCATCATAATTAATAAAAATACCATCCGCCATATAAGTACTGCTATCTGTATTTAC
>JBKJSJ010000392.1:0-4001 GCA_046595965.1 Ferruginibacter sp. | reverse complement strand
CATACATTGTATTTTCCCCTTTAATATATACTTTAACGATAGTACCATTTAGTGAATAATCGCCGGTATATTTTTGCAGGCTGTCTTTTGACATTGGTTTTGCTTTTGCGCCTTTGGTAAAAACAATCGGTTTTTCCGGGCCTTCCAGCGGCATAGATGCAGCAGCAATATCGCCTCCTTCATCCATCCTGAAAGTTATTTTAAGCGCATCAGGATTAAAGGCAGTATCAGCATCTATTAAATCATCCTTATCCATTAAAGAAAATACATCGTAATGGTAATGCCGCAGGTATAACTTTTCTACAGGAGCCATCAGAAACAAGGAATCATTTTTTAAAGAAATTTCAAAACTTTCTTTACCTGCCGAATTGTATAAACCTGTATAATCTTTTAACAGATGAGAGGGATTAGTGTTTGATTTACGGGTGGAAACGGTGGTTTTTAAAGCAGCTTTTGCCTTGGCTTTTGCAGCCGTATCGGCACTAAAAGATTGCGTTTGCCAGTCCCTGTATTTAAGACCCAGCAGCCGGTCACTCAGCAGATTTCGCACCATTGCCGGCACCTGTGATCCGTTTTGATTACACAACACAACAATACCAATACTATCAGAAGGAAAAAAACAAGTACTTGCGCTAAAGCCATTAATATTTCCCCCATGCTCTGCCCGGTAATGACCACGGTAACTTGTAAGCATCCAGCCCAGGCCATAATTGGAGAGGTACATATCGGGTCTTTCACTAGAAGGCAATGAACCAGCTATAACCATTTGCGATGAGATGGCTTCAGCAACATACTGCGCTGGCAAAATTTCTTTGCCTTTATATTTGCCGCCATTAATCCAAAGCGTTAACCACTTAGCCATATCATTTACACTGCTGTTAATGCTTCCTGCCGGTGCCATGCCACTGATATTGTAATAATCAGTTTTATTAATACTGCTGTCTTTTTTTACATTGTATCCAATGGCCAGGTCTTTAGCCTTCATCCATTCTGGTAGCGAACTGTTTGAATTGTTCATATCCAGGGGCTCAAATATTTTATCCCGGATATTATCTTCCCAGCTTTTGCCCGTAAGCTTTTCGGTAACCAATCCTTGCAGCATATACATAAAATTATTGTATTGCCATTTGCGCCTAAGTGGTTCCGAAGGTTCCATGTATTGTAACCGCTGCATCAATGAATCTCTGGAAGCGGACGGAAAAAAATACCAGGAATAATCGTATCTGCTTACCCCCGTACGATGACTCATCATATCTCTTAGCGTAACATTATTGTTCATATCGTTATTGTAAAAATGAAGAGCAGGCAGGTAACTCGTTACGGGTTTATCTACATCAACCTTACCATCTTTAACCAACAGTCCTATCAGTGAAGCCGTAAATGCTTTAGTGCAGCTACCGATTGCAAATTGTGTATTAGTGGTTACAGCCGCTTTGGCTTCCCAGTCTTTATATCCAAAACCTTCGGCATAAATAATTTTATTTTTTTCTACCACAGCCACCGCAAAACCTGCTGCCTTCCAGTCTTTCAATATTCGGGCAAAGGCAGAGTCTAACCCGGCAAACCTTTTGTCTGTTGATTTTTTATTTTGTGCAAAACAAACAATAGATAGCATGCAAAGCAGAAGGGATGTTATTATCCGCATAAAAAGCTATTTTAAAAAAGTAATAAGAAAATGTAATTTAAGGGATTGTTTTACATTTTAAAAATCACCCGTTTTTAACCGTCATTTAAATATACCAGGCCTGTTAACTGTTTACATACCAGCAAAAACTTATATCTTCAAGTCCTTGACTTTGTCCACAATATCTAGCACACAACATTTTGGTTAAACCTACTGTATTTATGCATTTAACTTTCCTCAGCTAAAGCTGGAGGGGATAAAAGAATTGATGAATGAATTGTTAGAATAAAAAATCAAAAGATTGAATAATGAAGTGCTAAGCTGAATTGCCACAGGCTTTAGCCTGTGGATAGAAAAGATAAAATGTATTAGGCTTTAGCCAAAATATATACAATGGCACCAGTATGATCAATTATTTTAAAAACAGAAAACCGGCACAATGGATACACTGATTAAAATTCTGGTGGTAGAAGATGAAATGATAATAGCTGCAAAAATTGCTATGCAGCTTACCAGCCTTGGGTATGAAGTAACTGGCATATTGCCCCGTGGAGAACAGGCGCTGGAACATGTAAAAGAAAATAAACCCGATATTGTATTGCTCGATATAAACCTGAAAGGAAATTTAGATGGCATAGAAACAGCCACTCAAATGCAGCAGTTGTATAACTTTCCCATCATCTATCTTACGGCAAATGCAGATGAAGGCACTTTTAATAAAGCTAAAACTACTAAACCTGCTGCTTTTATTTCTAAACCATTTAAGCAATTAGATTTGCAACGTGCCATAGAACTTACTATCAGCCGCATGGCTTATAACGAAAGCGACCCTGGTACAGAAAAAAATAAGGAGGAAGAAATACCCTGCATTTTAAGCGACCGCATTTTTGTAAGACATAAAGAAAAGATGGTAAAAATAATGATTCCCGATATTTTGTATATTGAGGCCGACCGCAACTACAGCCGCATTTTTACAGCCAGCAGAGAATACCTGTTGACTATCACTTTAAAATTGATTGAGCAAAAATTACCGGAAGATCTTTTCCTGCGCATTCACCGCTCTTACCTTATTAATATTTCGCAGATAGAAGAAGTTTTGGAAAGTCATGTAATGATTGCACAAAAAGCTATTCCGCTTGGTGCAGGGCTAAAGGAGAAATTGCTGCAGCGGATCAATACATTCTAACGTCATGCTAATGAGAGAAAAAAATAGCATTGCATATTACAAATGTGAAGGAGGTTTTTCAATAATTAAATTATGATACCGATTAAATGATAAGCAATAGTTCTATTGTTCAGGCAGAAGGATTTTATGGCAATAGGGTTGTGTAATTTTTAAATAAAAAATAGTACTCTCATTTTAGTTGTAAGCGAAAATAAAAAGACAGTATTTTATTTATTAGGAAGTATAAATAAACGGTTAACAAAAACTGGAATCAAAAAATAAACCTCAAAAACTGTATGAAAAAATTATACCTTTTGATTTTAATTCCTGTACAATTGCTGTATGGCCAAACCAATGCAACAGACAGCCTTGAGCGGCAATTGCTGGCTCAAAAAACCAATACCGGCAAGCTGGAAATATTAAATGAAATGGTAGCTGTGGCTTTTAATTCTGATCTTAAAAAAGCATTAGGTTATGCAAGGCAAGGCGTGGCATTGGCACAAAAAACAGGCGACAAAAACTGGCAACCAAAATTCTTTGAAATGCAGGGCCGCATGCATGCCAACCTGTTAGAATTAGATTCTGCAACCATTTATTTTGATAAAGCTTTTACAGGATACCAGGCGGTTAACAACAAAAAAGGCCAGGCTACTACCCTGTTTAAAATTGCCTGGGTACACAAAAAAAAGGAAGAATTAGAAAAGGCAATGGCTGCAGATCTACGTGCCTTAAAATTAATGGAAGAACTGGATGACAAACTGGGTATTGCATCTGCATACACCCGGCTGTCGGAAGATCTGTCCCGCCAGGGAAGGCAGGCCGAAGCACTCGACTATGCCAGGAAAACCATAGCCATCTCCAAAAAAAACGATTTTAAAGAAGAGTTAGTCTTTGCATATTTTGCTGCGGGCAATGTGAGTATCGCAATTAAAAACGATGTGCAATCGCTGGCATATTACGATAGCACTATTGCATTAGCCCGCAAACAGAATATGGGTAGCTTAAATATGTGTGATTTTATGAATAGCCGTGGCAATGCGCTTAAACACCTTGCCCGGTTTAATGAAGCATTAGCTTCTTATAAAGAAGGTTTCTCTTTAGCCCAACAGATAAATTATACCAATGCAATAGCCGCCATTACTGCCAATCTTGGAGAAGTAAATTTGCTTATGGGCAACTATGAAGAAGCGCTTAAATACCAACTTGAAACGG
>JBKJSJ010000393.1:0-5563 GCA_046595965.1 Ferruginibacter sp. | reverse complement strand
CCGCATGCACATTCATAATCTTTTACCGGGCCAAAAATTCTTTCGCAAAACAAACCATCTCTTTCAGGTTTATAAGTACGGTAGTTAATGGTTTCCGGCTTTAAAACTTCTCCATAGCTTCTTTCCAGGATGCTATCCGGAGAAGCCAAACCAATTGTGATTTGAGAAAATGTTGCCCTCGGACGATTTTCTTTTTTGAATGCCATATGTTATTTCTAATTGATAGTTATTTAATAAGTAAAAATTCGAAAGGTAAAAGTCAAAAGGTTGATTTCGCACATTGCAAACTGTTTTGCATTTTGACTTTTTACTTTTTTATTTCTACTCAAATTTCAGATCCAATCCCAAACCTCTAAGTTCATGTACCAATACATTAAATGATTCAGGAATACCGGCTCTTGGTATGTTGTCACCTTTTACAATGGCTTCATACGTTTTAGCTCTTCCGATGATATCATCCGATTTAAGGGTAAGCAATTCCTGCAATATATTTGATGCGCCATAAGCTTCCAGTGCCCAAACCTCCATCTCACCAAAACGCTGACCACCAAACTGTGCTTTACCACCCAGCGGCTGTTGTGTAATGAGAGAGTATGGCCCGATAGAACGTGCGTGCATTTTATCATCCACCATATGATGCAACTTAATTATGTAGATAATACCAACGGTTGCTTTCTGGTCAAAGCGATCTCCTGTTTCTCCATCATACAAATAAGTATGACCGAATTTAGGTAAGCCTGCTTTTTCTATATTTTCTGCAATTTCGTCAACACTTGCCCCATCAAAAATTGGTGTGGCAAAACGAACGCCTAATTTTTCTCCTGCCCAGCCCAAAGCTGTTTCATAAATCTGCCCAAGGTTCATACGACTTGGTACTCCCAATGGATTTAATACGATATCAACCGGTGTTCCATCTTCCAAGAACGGCATATCTTCCTGGCGCACAATTTTAGCCACAATACCTTTGTTACCGTGACGACCCGCCATTTTATCTCCCACTTTTAGTTTACGCTTTACAGCCATGTAAACTTTAGCCAGTTTCAATACACCAGCAGGTAATTCATCACCAATAGAGATGTTGAATTTTTCTCTTTTGTATCTGCCCAGTTCTTCGTTGTACTTAATATTGTAATTGTGCAGCAAAGTATTAATGAGATCATCTGTTTTTTGATCGCCGCTCCATCCTAATGGATTCACGTTTACGAAATCAATATTCGCAAGATTTTTTACATTGAATTTAGCACCTTTACCAATCAACACTTCTCCAAAGTTATTGCTAACACCCTGACTGGTCTTGTCTTTCAACAAGGTCTGCAATTTGTTTTGCAGCAATTCCATCAATGCTTCTTCGTTTACCTCATGTGTTTTTTCAATCTTATCTAATTGTGCCTTCTCTCTTACTTTAGCATTCTTATCTTTCTTGGCACGCTGAAATAATTTTTTATCAATAACCACACCTTCCGTTCCGCTGGGGGCTTTCAGAGAAGCATCTTTTGCATCTCCGGCTTTATCTCCAAAGATGGCACGCAGCAATTTTTCTTCAGGTGTAGGATCGCTCTCTCCTTTGGGAGTGATTTTACCAATGATAATATCTCCTTCTTTAATAGTAGCACCAATTCTGATAATACCATTCTGATCCAGATCTTTTGTAGCTTCTTCGCTTACGTTTGGAATATCCGGTGTCAATTCTTCTTCACCCAATTTAGTATCCCTTACTTCTGTTTCAAACTCACTTATATGAATAGAAGTGAACCAATCGTCTTTAACCACTTTCTCAGAAATTACGATGGCATCCTCAAAGTTGTAACCCTTCCATGGCATGAAGGCCACTTTAAGGTTGCGACCCAGCGCCAGTTCTCCACCTTTGGTAGCATACCCTTCGGTTAAGAAATCTCCTTCTGCCACTTTTTGTCCTTTTACTACAGCAGGGCGCAGGTTTATTGTTGTTTCCTGGTTCGTACGAACGAACTTGGTTAATTTATAAATCGTGAGGTCATCTTCAAAACTTACCAATTGCTGGGTTTCGCTTCTCTTATAACGAACATGAATTTCATTTGCATCTACATATTCTACAACTCCGTCTCCATCTGCATGCACCTGGATTCTTGCATCACGGGCTGCTTTCCCTTCCAGTCCTGTTCCTACAATCGGAACTTCCGGACGTAAAAGAGGTACTGCCTGGCGTTGCATATTTGATCCCATCAATGCACGGTTGGCATCATCATGCTCCAGGAAGGGAATTAATGAAGCACTTAAACCAACAATCTGGTTAGGTGCCACGTCCATGTATTCTACTTCGTTTTTATCCAAAATAGGGAAATCACCTGTTTGACGTGACTTGATCATGTCTTCGATGAAATTTCCTTTTTCATCTATATCAATATTTGCCTGTGCAATTTTTGCTGTATCTTCTTCTTCTGCACTCAGGAAAGTAATTTTCTTCATATCTACCCTTCCTTCCGTTACTTTTCGGTAAGGAGTTTCAATGAAGCCCATTTCGTTTATCTTGGCATGTACGCAAAGCGTAGAAATCAAACCAATATTAGGTCCTTCCGGTGTTTCAATAGTACACAAACGGCCATAATGTGAATAGTGAACGTCACGTACTTCAAAACCTGCTCTTTCCCTGCTTAAACCACCAGGTCCCAGTGCTGAGATACGACGCTTGTGCGTAATCTCACTCAAAGGATTTGTTTGATCTAAGAATTGTGATAACTGAGATGTACCAAAGAATGAGTTAATAACCGAAGACAATGTTCTGGCATTGATCAAATCAACCGGGGTAAATACCTCGTTGTCACGAACGTTCATCCTTTCACGGATAGTACGGGCCATACGGGCCAGACCAACACCAAACTGAGCGTATAACTGCTCGCCCACTGTACGTACACGACGATTGCTCAGGTGATCAATATCATCCACTTCACTTTTACCATTGGTTAATTGAACCAAGGTTTTTATGATAGCGATAATATCGTCTTTGGTCAATACTTTCTTTTCAATAGGGAAGTTT
This sequence comes from Ferruginibacter sp., assembly GCA_046595965.1. Classification (GTDB taxonomy): domain Bacteria; phylum Bacteroidota; class Bacteroidia; order Chitinophagales; family Chitinophagaceae; genus Ferruginibacter. The sequence continues at coordinate 2,550 of JBKJSJ010000393.1, read as the reverse complement.
AAACCCAGGCGGCGGTTAATTTTATAACGACCTACTTCGCCCAGATCATATCTCTTATCACTAAAGAATAATTTATCAATAATACCACGGGCTGTTTCATCATCAGGAGCATCGGCACCACGCAACTGTTTGTAGATGTGTTGCACAGCTTCCAGTTCACTGTTAGAGGTGTCTTTATTTAATGTATTATAAATGATGGCATAATCGCCGCTCACTTCTTCTTTTTGAATAAATACACTCTTGGCATCCATTTCCAGTATCATAGCAATATTGGAGTCATCCAATACACTATCCCTTTCCAGGATGATCTCATTTCTTTCTATAGAAACAACTTCGCCGGTATCCTCATCCACAAAATCTTCTACCCAGGTGCGAAGTACACGTGCTGCCAGGCGTTTGCCAATATGTTTTTCTAAAGTTTTGCGGTCTGCTTTCACTTCATCAGCCATACCAAACAACTCTAAAATATCTTTATCAGTTTCAAAACCGATAGAACGTAATAAAGTCGTTACAGGGAATTTTTTCTTCCGGTCAATGTATGCAAACATTACATTGTTAATGTCTGTTGCAAATTCCATCCATGCACCCTTGAAAGGAATTACTCTTGCAGAGTAGATCTTAGTTCCATTCGGGTGAACAGACTGACCAAAGAAAACACCAGGTGAACGGTGCAATTGGCTAACAACAACCCTTTCTGCACCATTGATAACAAAAGTTCCACGGGGTGTCATATAAGGAATATTTCCTAAGAAAACATCCTGAACGATGGTTTGAAAATCCACATGTTCTTCATCATTACAACTAAGGCGTAGCTTGGCTTTTAGCGGTACAGCATACGTTAATCCCCTTTCAATACACTCATCAATAGAGTAGCGTGGAGGGTCAACGAAATAGTCTAAGAATTCCAGTACGAAAATATTCCTTGTATCAGTAATAGGAAAATTTTCCTTGAATACACGGAACAGCCCTTCCACATTGCGTTTATCGGGGGTAGTTTCTAACTGAAAAAAATCTTTGAACGACTGAATCTGGATACCGAGTAAATCGGGTTGTTCTGCTATCAGTTCAACTTTTCCGAAATTGACACGTTTAGCAGCGATTGATTTTGTTGCAGACATATTGTAATTAAAACGTTTTAGTGTGCGAAGGCCTTTTTTGAGGGTGGCCACCAGCTTTATATGCAAATGCCACTAACCCCAAATTAAAGGACGGCAAAGTTAGGGATTTAAATTTAGAATGCTTATATACTCAAAGCTATTTTTTGATAGTTGGTAAGATTTTTGATAAAAATGAAAAATTCTATTAAAAACAAGTTGATAACTTGATTTTAATAGAATAGATCGGGGTAAATTATTAGTTATTAAATTCCCAAAAACTTATTTAATTGTATATAAGGCGGTAAATCCACTGGCGCCTTGGTTGTAATAGGGCATTAGGGTTAGGCCAGAATTTTTAAACTTTTTGATCTTGTGAAAGTGAGGGACCAGAATACCAGACAATATCCCAACAGGCAAACCGGCCATGACATCAGTAGGAAAATGTTCGCCCGCTTTTATACGCAATAACCCCGTAGCAAGTGAAGCTCCGCCTGCCAGGCTGAATAAAATCCATTTATTTTTCATTTCGGGGTGGTAGTCGCTATAAACCTTGGCCATAAAGAAGGTAGAGGTAGCCACTAATGCCGGGTGTCCTGCAATAAATGAATTTTTCCCAGCTCCACGGGTACGCTGTTCCAGCAGTAATGTAGTATTATAAGTATAAGGCCTATGCCTTCCGACTATCATGGAAGATCCGGTATAAAATACTCCGGTAATGGCCATCGCTTCAAGATAAAGAAGCCCAACTTTTAAACCATCTTTTCTTATTTCTTTATCGAGCATTAAAAGCAAGGGAGCAGGCATGGCTCCGTAGAAAAACATATCACTTGCTTTTTTTGCCTTTTCATCTGTATTACCCGCTGTAGATCTATCAATAGAATTGACATCACTTTTATTGAGAGCAAGAATCTCTGCATCCGGAGTTTTATCACGCCCATAAACCTTGCTAAAGCCAAAAAGTGTAAAACCGGCAGCAGCAACAGTAATAGGTATATCAACCTTCGTCTTTATTTTGTACACCTCACTGTTTGTGGTTACCTTACCAGTAATATCAGTATCGGGATTTGGATTAAGATGAATAAGCGTGTCCTGTGCTTCGGCACTTGCATAAACTAACAATACTAAACTTAAAAATATGACTCTCTTCATTTGCTTTTTACTTAGGCATTAACAATAGTTATGCCATCACTATTAACAGTAAAAATTACATAATCAAAATTTTATTTGGGGAAGTATTGCCACATTAACTAACAAAATACTTATAAACTTATAACACTTATTCAGGCACAGGTTCAACTGATGATATATAAAAAGGCCGAAGATTTCTCTTCGGCCCCTTGAAAATAATTAAATTAGAAATTAAGCTATTTCAACATCAGCACCCGCATCAGTTAATTTTGTTTTTAGTTCTTCTGCGGTTGCTTTATCCACCCCTTCTTTAACGGGTTTGGGA
>JBKJSJ010000449.1:0-5964 GCA_046595965.1 Ferruginibacter sp. | reverse complement strand
GCGATATTTGAAATTATTTATGAAAACATTTATCATGGATAGAATAAATAAAAACCAAACAGAGAATAGTTATAAGGATCTTACCGGGAATGAAGGATTGGAAAAGATGAAAGTGCTTATTGAAAAAGCCTCTTCAACCTGTTTCTTCTGTACAAATATGAATGAAAATAATTTTTCTACAAGACCGATGGAAGCTCAACAGGTAGATGATGAAGGAAACCTTTGGTTTTTCAGCGCAACCGACAGCAAGAAAAATGCAGATATAAAAAAAGATCCCTCCGTGCAGTTACTCTTTCAGGGATCTCCACATTCAGATTTTTTAAGTGTATATGGAACTGCCAGCATCAGCCAGGATAAGGATAAGATAAAAGAATTGTGGAACCCTATGATTAAAACATGGTTTACGGAGGGTGAGAATGATCCCAGGATAAGCATTATAAAAATTGAACCTACTGAATCGTATTATTGGGATACCAAACATGCACAGGTAATATCTTTATTAAAAAGGCTTGTAGGTGCAGCTATTGGTAAAACCCTAGACGACTCTATAGAAGGTAGTATTACTATATAAACAATTCTATCCTATAATTATGGCTGATTATTTGCATATATAAATTTTTACAATCATTAAATCATATAATTATGTCGCAACAACATGCAGAAGAGAAAAAAGTTGAAAACAAAAAGGATGATTCTATTATAAAGCCAGAACCCGAAACTTTGCATACAGCAGACCCACAGGAAAACATGGAAGGCCCAATTTCTTCTTTGATGCACGAGACAGGCAAAAGTTTTGATACAGATAAAACACCTAAGCAGGCAAATAAAGAAAAAGAGGATAAAATGTAAATAATTATTTTAGCTTAAAATCTTTATTTTATTTAATCAATTTCTTTCACCAACTCTCCTCTTGCTGGTTAATTTAATGTTTTTTTGTTCTTAAAGAATTTATAACCGGGCATACCTATCAATTGTTTATTTGTTTAAATAAGCAGCTAACTGCTTGTTTAAAATCTTCTCTTTAATCCTGCAAAGGTTCTCAATAAAACTTAGTATATAATATTGTCGTAATTATATACGATGAATATTAAGGGACTGAATTTTTTTATAATTTCCACAATCACATCATTAATCCTGTTTATTAATATTACAGGATGTGCCTTTAGGACGGTTCACAGATATAAAAATATTGTCTATTCCAACCGTGCACTATCAGTAGTTAAAAAACCGCAAACGCTTAATATATTTGCGCCTAAAAAAAACAAGGAACTAAAAGAGGTATTTATATTTATTTATGGAGGCAGTTGGAATTCAGGAAAAAAGCAATTGTATAGTTTTTTGGGGAACAGGATGGCGAGGAAAAACATATTGACCGTTGTTGTAGATTATCCGAAAAGCCCTGGAGCCAAATATGATGAAATGGCCAATGACGTGGCAACAGCGGTAAAATGGGTGAAAAATAATATTGTTAGTTATGGGGGTGATCCGCAAAAAATATTTATTTCAGGACACTCGGCCGGCGGACACCTTGCCGCATTGGTAGGCATAAAAAATGATTATTTTTTTAGGGCTGGCATCACTAACCCGCTAAAAGGAATTATATTAATTGACGCAGCAGGGTTGGATATGTATGGTTACCTGAAAGCCGAAAATTTTAAGGATGGAAATACTTACCTAGCAACCTTTACAAACAATCCCGTAATATGGAAGCAGGCATCACCACTTTACTTTCTACATGATTCTATGCCGGCTATTCTTATTTACAGGGGTGGTAAAACTTATCCTTCAATTGAGACGAGCAATGAAAAATTTGTAACAGCTTTAAAGACATACGTTGTTGATCCAGATTATCATGTATTAAAAGGAAAAAAGCATATACCTATGATTCTCCAGTTTTTAAATCCATCTAATCATCGCTATGATGAAATTATACAATTCATGAAAAAGCAATAACTACATAGTACAAGATCAATATGGGCACATTTATAACCCATGTGGGAGAAAATTTCAAACTATGAGTAATTGTATGCTCATTTTAAGTCTAATTACTGTTAACGAATTTGGGCGAAATTTTTGTTGCTATTAAACTAACAAACTTAAACAATGGGCATAAAAGTACAAACAGCATTAGTTATAGATGATGATCATGATTTAACTCATATACTGGCAGGGATATTAGAAGCCAGGAAAATTCACACAGTAGAGGTACACTCATTACCCGAAGCTGAAGAGTGCCTAAATATTTTGAAACCTACCGTAGTTTTCCTCGACAATAGTTTTCCGGAAGGGTTAGGGGTAAATTTTATCAGAATTATAAAATCTGCAGATGAAGGGATAAAAATAGTTATGATGACGGCAGATGAAGATGCCTGGGTTGAAGAAAAGGCCCGTGAGGAAAAAATAAATTACTTTATAAAAAAACCATTTACCAGGAGCTTGATAAATTTTGTACTGGATAAATTAAATATGAGAAAAGGTTAGAGCTGTTATATTGCAGGTTAATTTCATTTTCTTTTACCTATTCATTTACTGGCACAATTATTTATAGTTTTATAACAACCTTTAAATTAAATTTTATGAACAAGTTATTGATTGCATTTACTTCAGGCCTTATTTTAGGAGTTTTATATGCGCCTTCAAAGGGTAAAAAGACCCGTAATAAAATAGCTGAAATGGGGAACAGCCTTATGGATGGATGGAATACCATTAGTGAAACGATTGTGGGCAAAATAGACAATATGAAAGAAGGGATAGAAGAAATGGAATATAAAGAGGTAATTAAAACCGAGAGTATGGCTTTTGACAGGGGCAACACTATTCTGTAAAAGCACTTACCCTCTGTTCGGTTTATTAAGCTTCTATAAAAGCAGTTCTCATTAATTTCATCGCAGCTGAAAGGGAGGTAACACTAATATGCAGGAAGGCTCTGCTATTAACTCTTTTTCGCTTTTTAGCTCAGTTTAATGATATGCTTCCATGAGCACTTTGCTACTGTCAATTAAAATAATCCAAAAAAATCAACTCTTTTTTATATTATATTTTTATTATCTTGATAAGATTCATTAAAATAAAATTATATGAAAAAGATATTTTTTGTAAACAAATCAGTTGTTTTTCTTTTTATAATTTTTATATATTTTCAGGGCTGCACTAAACAAAACGAGAGAATAGAAATACCAGGCCAAAATTTAAAAATTACTACTACTGCAAATATTAGTGTAACTGCTACCGGAATCTGTGATTACAGCTTTGATGAAGCTGCTGCAACCGCAGCAGGATATACCAAAATTTTTGAAGATAATTTTGATGCAGATTTAAGCAAATGGAATGTGTGGACCGGCGGTGCATTCAATAATGAATTGCAATATTACCAGGCTGCGAACCTGCTGGTGCAAAACGGCAACCTGGTTATTACAGCAAAAAATGAAATGGTAACTGGGGCTACTACTCCATTCAATTCTACTCCCAAAACTTTTAATTATACCTCGGGCAGAATAGAATGCAAAACAACTATTTCTGCATATGCTGCCATCCCAAAAATTCGTATAGTGGGCCGTATAAAACTGGCCCCCGGATACGGCATGTGGCCTGCATTCTGGAGCTATGGAGATCCCTGGCCCACTCAGGGAGAAATTGATTTTATAGAAGCAAGGGGACAGGAACCATTTAAATACCAAACCAATTATTTTTATGGCAGGGCTACCAATAGGAATCTTGTAAAAAACCAGGTTGGATTTATTACTTCTTCTGTAAGTCTCACAGATTGTTATCATGTGTATGAAATGATCTGGTCGCAAAACAGTTTAACCTCTTTATTGGATGGCAATGTGATAGAAATAAAAACGGGAAGTTATGTGCCCAATTTATTTGGCAAAACAGAGCAACTTGTTCTTAACCTTGCAGTGGGAGGAAATTTCTTTTCTAATTTTAATCCTGCTCAAATTGTTACCGGAAGTTTATATGTAGATTTTGTAAAAGTATTTAAGGCCAATTAAGTATTAATTTTTCATTGCAAAACTTTCTGGTATTGCTCTTAACAATCAGGCACCTGCTGGGATGTTGTAAAATATATGTCATCTTTTACTTTAAAAAAAAGATGCTCTCATTAACCACCGCCTGCATTGCTGCAGGCAATGCATTGGATGCCCAGGGATGGCTTCTTCCAAATACATGATCGCTCTCTACGGTAAATAGTTTTGCAGCAGGTTGCCAATCTTTTAATTCGTGAGCTTTTTGCACCGATACTGCAGTGTCTAAAGTTCCATGGCAAATCAATATCGGAATAGCAAGTTTTTTTATGGCATTTTGTATGTTTAAGGTTTCGGCGTTTTGCAAATAATCTTCATACAACTGGTAATACAAGGGCAGTTTTTGTTTGGTGCGGCTGTTGGTATAATACTGCACGCCGGTTGTTTTCCAGTCCTCCATTTTAATTGCTGTCCAACTTCCCCATGGTGTTTTACATTCGCTGATAGCGGCCCAGGTGATCAATTTTTTTATCCTGCTATCTTGCGCTGCATGCAGTATGCATATGCCCCCGCCCATACTATGCCCTATCAAATAGATCTCATTGCTGTCTATTGAAGTTTGATATGGGCTCTGTATATCGCAAACCCATTGGGTAACCAATTGCAGATCTTTCAACTGCTTTGTATAATTGTTATTTCCAAAAGCTTCCAGATCAATAAATTCTTGTGGGTGTGAGGGATTGGTTCCATTGTGCGAAAAATTAAATTTAAGAAAGGTAAAACCTGCTGCCGCAAATTGGCGGGCTATTAAATCAAAATTGGCCCAGTCTTTAAAACCATTAAAGCCATGCGCATATATAACTACCGGACGCTGTTCATTTTCATTTTCAAAAAAAATATCCAGCGATATGGGGTTATTTTCAGCTCCGGAAATGATTATGTTTTTTGTTTGATGCATGATTTTAAAATTAAGGAATTATTATTGCAACTATCTCATGTTTTCAAAACATCCAATGGTAATTTTCTCTTTCATTCTCCTTTCGTTTCAACATTTTAAATTACTGGCTTTATTAAATGGTATATAAATTGGTTGTATATTTCCTCATAAATTTATTAGTATGGCAACTGCTTCTAAAACAAAAACATCCGGAAATATATTTTTACGTTTGCATCCGCTTCAAAGAATCCTGCTGAGTGTGGCATTAACTCTTATCACTTACCTGTTCCTGCGTAGTGCAGATCTAAACTGGAAATTAAATGCCATCATACTTTGGGATGTATTTGCAATTACTCATATAACCAGCAGTTGGATCGTATTTTTTACCAGGCCAGTTGATGATATTGTCCATCAGGCTAATAAAGAAGATGGCAGCAGACTGTTGGTAATGGTCAGTATTTTAGTAAGTTCTTTTGCTGGCATGTTTACCGTGCTCCTGTTAATGATTTCTTCACCCGATTCATCGTTACCCGAAGTAGTGAGCGTTTTATTGTCTGTAATAGGTATGATGGCTTCCTGGACTTTATTACATACTATTTTTACATTTCATTATGCTCACCTGTATTATTTCAGGGATGAAGATAAAAGTGCTGCAGCTCTTGGGTTTCCAAAAGAAAAGAAACCCGATTATTTGGACTTTGCCTATTTTGCTTTTGTAATTGGCATGACCTTCCAGGTATCTGATGTAGAAATTAATTCCCGTGTTACACGGCGCACCGCACTGGCTCATGGATTACTGGCATTTGCCTTAAATACATTTGTGGTGGCACTTACGATTAATTTAATTGCCGGGCTAAAAAAATAACCACTTGTTTTTAAGTTAGTTACAGAATCGCTATTTTATTTTCTGATGAAGGATGGAATTTACGCTGCTTTTTCTTCGCCTTCTTTTCCTCTTTTTACAATATCACCTTTGGTAAATAAAATTTCCTGCAAAACATCCCTCCACACTGTTTTTTTGCGAAGCAAAAATTCCAGGTCCATCCCAAAATGTTTCAT
>JBKJSJ010000408.1:0-3354 GCA_046595965.1 Ferruginibacter sp. | reverse complement strand
TTAATTTATCCATTAATTAAGGCTTCTAAAATCTACAGGCACCAATTTACTCACACCTGCCTCCTGCATGGTAACACCATAAATTACATCAACTGCACTCATGGTTTGTTTGTTGTGCGTAACAATAATGAACTGGCTGTTTTCGCTAAACTGTTTTATCATGTTGGTAAACTTACCTACGTTGGCATCATCCAATGGTGCATCTACTTCATCAAGGATACAGAAGGGTGCAGGTTTTATTAAATAGATGGCAAACAACAGCGCAGTAGCGGTTAAAGTTTTTTCTCCACCGCTCAACTGGCCAATACTGCTGGGGCGTTTACCTTTTGGTTTGGCCACAATATCAATCCCGGTTTCTGCAAGATTATCCGGATCTACCAATACCATATCGGCAGTATCTTCATCGGTAAACAATGCCTTAAATACTTTTTGAAAATTTTCTCTTACCCTGTTGAAGGTTTCCAGGAACTGCTGGTTGGCCGTGGCTTCCACTTCCTGAATGGTTTGCATGAGACTATCCTTAGCCGTTACCAAATCATTTTTTTGCTCCAGTATAAACTCATACCTTTTTTTCATTTCGGTATAAGCTTCAATAGCTGTAGGGTTTACTTCACCCATATTTTCCAAACGCTTTTTCATGCGTTCGTTTTTTTCTTTCAGGTCTTCCAGCGGCACTTCACCTATTCTGGGTTCGTCTATAATTTCATCCAGGTTCACCCTAAATTCTACACTCAATCTTTCTTTCATTCCTGCAAGCTGCAGTTTGAGATCTGTGAGTTTATCTTTTATTTCATTGAGCAAATGATCTATGCCTTCTTTTGATTTTTGCTTGTGCCGCAGCTCGCTTTCTTTTTCGGTAAGTATGTTTCTTACATTATAATAATCCTGGTCTGCTTCATTCAGCTTTTTTTCTTCTGCATCTTTATTCTGCAGCATGGTTACCAGCAGCCCTTCCAGTTGCTGCAGGGTAGAAGCCGTGAGGTCAATATTTTCGGCAGCATCTTTTAGTTGCAGTGCACTGGTCTCTACCTGTATTTTTAGATCATTGAGTTGATTTGTTTTAAATTCCAATTCCTGTTTTAGCGAAGTTATTTTACTCTGCTGTTTTGCAAACTGCAGATTGCTGTCATTAAAAGTAGTGCTTGCAAAATTGTATTCCTGTTCTGCTGTGGCATAATCCATTTCTATGGCCTGTAGTTTTTCTGCAAGCACTTCCAGTTGAAAATTAAATTTTTCCAATTCATCCCTGGTGGCGGCAATGGCGGCATGATTATTTTCCAATTGCACCTGCAGTTCTTCTATTCTTGCAGTGCTGGTGTTTTCCAGGTGATGCAGGTTTTCCATTTTGTTTTGTGCCGAAAAAACAAGATTGATTAACTGATTAATATCCTGCTGCGTTTGTTTAATAGCATTTTCTTTTAACTGATCATTAAAAGCTATCACTTCATTATGCCGCACTTGTATTTCTGCTTTCAGTCCATTTACCACTTCATGCTGAGTGGCTATTTGTTCCTGCAGTTTTTCCAGGTTTTTTGCACGGCCAATTTTTTTGCCTTCAAACAAACCTACACTGCCACCGGTAAGAGAAAATTTTCCTTTTACATACTTGCCTGTTTTTTCCAGCACCACTGCGCCATTGCTGTTGTGCATCGCTTCTTCATTTTCTGCAATAAATACATTGCCCAGTAAATTAGCGGCCAGTTTTGCGTACTGTGCATCAATTTCTACTACATTCAGTGCAGGAATAGTTCCTGCTGGCTGATGATGTGTGGCTGCTTCTTCAAACTTATCGAGCAAAAAGAAATTTGCTTTTCCTTTTTTGTTATCGTCCAGCAGATGTACCGCCTGCAGGCCTTCCTGCAGGTTGTTTACCACATAATAATTAAGATAAGGTTCCAGTACATTTTCTACAGCGGCACGGTATTGTTCCTTTACATAAATAATATCAGAGAGCAAAGGTGCGCTGTAATTCCAGCCCTGGTTTTTGTGCAGAAATTTTATACTCTCCGGGTAACCTTCCATAGAATCTACGAGGCTCTTGAGCAGGTCGTGTTCATTTTTGCGGGCATCCAGTTTCCTGCTTTCTTCTGCAAGGTTGTTGCGCAGGCCTTCCATCATGTTCTGCGTTTGCAGAATTTGCTCTTTGGTAAACTCTTGCTGATCCTGCAACTGCTGCAGGTCTGTTTTTTTATTTTCCAGTTCTGATTCTTTTTCTTTTTTATCTGCTTCCAGTTGCTGCAGTTGTGCCTGCCGCTGAGTTTTTTCTTCCTGTATCTGGGCTATGGTGCGCTGCAGGTTTTGGATAGATGTATCTGCAACGGCTACTTTTTTTTCTGCATCAAACTGGTTGCGCTGAATGGCCTGGTTTTCTCGGCGCATGGCATCAATGCTGCTGCGCTTATCATCAAAAACACGGCGTTTATCTTCTACAGCATCTTTTAGATCCTGCAGTTTTTCTTCCAGCTCTTCGAGCTTTACAGCTTCATCATTTATTTGCGTGCCGGTAAATGCAATGCTTTCCTCCAGGCCTTTTACCTGGCCTTCCGATTTTTGCAAAAATTCATCCAATCCCAGTTTTCTTTCTTTTAAATGCAGCAGACGCTGGCTGCCCAGGTTCTTTTCATTTTCCTTATTACGCACCCTGTCCAGCATTTCATTGTAAGCATGCTGCATTTGCTGCAGGGCTTTCTCCTTTTCTATAAACGCTAATTTTTCCTGCTCAAGGCCTGCCTCTTCTTTGGCAATACTGGTTTCCAGTTCTATGCGTTTGTCAACCTCCTGCTGTTGTTGGTGGTTAAGGTCTTTGTAGGTAATATTAAATCCTTCCAGGGCAGCTTTGGCCAGTTCTATACTTACTTCTTTGTATTCCTTTTTTATTTCAAAATACTTTTCTGCTTTTTTTGCCTGGCTCTCTAAACTTTTTAGCTGGTTATTTATTTCAAACAACAAATCTTCAATCCGTGCAAGATCCTGCTCGGTAGCATCCAGTTTTAGCTTGGCTTCTTTTTTACGGGTTTTGTAAATGGTAATGCCTGCAGCCTGCTCCAGCATTTTGCGCCGGCTGTTTTCTTTATCCTTTATAATATCATCTACCATGCCCAGTTCTATAATGGCATAGCTATCGGTACTGATACCGGTATCCATAAAAAGATTGTGAATGTCTTTGAGGCGACAGGCCACATCATTGAGGCGGTATTCGCTCTCGCCGCTTTTGTAATATTTGCGGGTAACCGTTACCGTGTTAAACTCAGTTGGCAACAGGTTTTTGGTATTTTCAAAAGTGAGGCTCACTTCTGCCAACCCACTGGCACTGCGGGTTTTACTGCCATTAAACACCAGGCTTTCCAGGTTTTC
>JBKJSJ010000360.1:0-4230 GCA_046595965.1 Ferruginibacter sp. | reverse complement strand
CTGGTCTGCTGCCGAATGCACTGGATGGAGCAACTACTATTGCACAATTAATTCAGCAGGCCAATGGGCGCATCATCATTATGCCGGGCAGCGGAGTAAGATCAGATAATATTGCAGCCATTGCAAAAAAAACAGGTGCAACAGAGTTTCATAGTTCTGCAAGAATTTTAATAAAAAGCAAAATGGAATTTAACAGCATAACAATGAATGAAGCATTGCAATCAGTAATGGTAGATTCAGCAGAAATTAAAAATATGATTGTTAGTTTAAAAAATCTTCAATGAATTTGAAGGAAGAAATAATGTATTACTTTCAACCAATAAACTGTAGCCTGTATGTTTATTTTTTTCCCTTATAAAATTCCTCGAAGATCAATCTTAGGTTTTGATCTCTTGTAAAATAATTGGTAACCCAGTTTATAAAAACAAAAAACCTGTTTTTTACACCCAATATCAACATCAGGTGCAGGCTCATCCAAATGAACCAGGCGAGGATACCGCCAAAATGTAATTTGGGTTTGGGAACATCTACTACGGCCAGGTTTCTACCTACTGTAGCCATGGCGCCTTTGTCTTTGTATTCAAAATCCAGTAAATATTTGCTGCTGCTTTTCATCTGAATTCTATTCAGGTTATTCACCAGCATATCTGCCTCTTGTATAGCTACCGGTGCCACCTGTGGATGACCATTGGGCCAGGCAGGTTCTTCCATATAGGCCACATCCCCAATGGCAAAAATATTTTTAGTACCCAATACTTTGCATTGGCGGTCTGTTTTAATCCGGTTGCCTCTTGCTATCAAATCTTTATTTATTCCCAAAGGCACATTGCCTTTTATGCCTGCGGCCCATATTACCGTAGAAGTTTCGATGGTAGAGCCATCCTGCATCAGAGCAGTTTTACCATCATAATCTTTTATGAGCGTTTGCGTTCTAACGGTAACGCCCAGCCGCTCTAAATATTTTTGCGATTGTTCACTGCTTTTTTTGCTCATTGCACCCAGTGTTTTATCTGTGCCTTCCAGCAGGTAAATATTCATTTGTGTAAAATCAAGTTCTGGATAATCTTTGGGCAATACAAAACGTTTCATATCAGCCAGTGCACCACTTAACTCTACTCCTGTTGGACCTCCACCTACTACTACAATATTCATCAGCCTTTGCAACTGTAACGGATTTTTTGTGCTGAGTGCATCTTCAAAATTGTGCAAAATTCTGTGTCGTAATTGTAAGGCTTCTGTAGTGCTCTTCATGGGAAAAGCATGGGTTTCCATGTTGCTGTTTCCAAAAAAATTGGTATCGGCTCCTGTGGCAATTATTAATTGGTCGTATTCAAAATCTCCAATATCAGTCAGCACTTTATTTTCTGCCGCAAGTATTTGTTGCACTTCCGCCATGCGGATACTTACATTTTTGCTGTGATGAAAAACCTTTCGCAATGGAAAAGAAATATTGCTGGCATCGAGCCCTGCTGTGGCCACCTGGTAAAACAAGGGCTGAAACTGGTGATAATTAAAGCGGTCTATTAAAGTAATTTCAAAACCCGTTTTATTACTCAGTTTGCGGGCCAACCGTAAGCCTCCAAAACCTGCACCGATGATAACTAATTTCATAATCTAATAATTAAAAAAAACTCCGCTCCCAAAACGGGAACTTTAGAAAGCTTGTTATTTAATACAAAATATTACACCCGCAAAAACAAATGCAGTATTAACAAAACGCACTATCCTCATAAGGATCGGAGAACTCTTTAATACAACATCCTCACTTTAATGGTTTCCTTCACCCCTCTCAGTAAATCAATTGCATTTTTGCTCAGGCTTTTATCTACATCTAAAACAACATACCCAATTCGGTCATTCGTTTTTAAATATTGCGCCAAAATATTTATTTTATTTTTACTCAGCAGGGTATTTATCTGGCTCAGTACACCCGGTACATTTTTATGAATATGAAGAATGCGGTGTGCTCCTTCCTGTGGTGGCAAGGCCAATGCAGGTATGCTGTGAGATCCGGTACTAATGCCCTTTTCCAGGTAATTAAATAATTTGGCACTCACATCTACCCCAATATTATTTTGTGCTTCCTGTGTACTGCCACCAATATGTGGCGTAAGCAATACATTGGGCAGGCCCTGCAAAATGCTGGTAAATTTATCGCCGTTCTTTTCTGGTTCTACCGGATAAACATCTATGGCTGCCCCGCCAATATGCCCGCTGAGAATAGCTTTGCTCAATGCCGGAAGATCTACTACTTCTCCCCTTGCATAGTTAAGCAGAATAGCTCCCTTTTTAAAATGTAACAGGTTATTTTTATTGATCAAATTTTTGGTAGATGCCAGTTCGGGTACATGGAGTGTAACCACATCAGACTGTGCCAGCAGTTCTTTCAGGTTTTTACTATCCGATGCATTGCCCAGTGGCAGTTTGGTTTCGGCATCATAAAAAATTACTTTCATTCCCAGGCTTTCGGCAAGCACACTTACCTGGCTGCCTATATTTCCATAACCAATAATGCCCATGGTTTTTCCCCTCAGTTCATGAGCACCGGTGGCATCTTTCATCCAGGCACCTTCATGAGCTGCTTTGTTTTTATCTAAAATTTTACGCACCAGTAAAATAGAAGCACCTATTACCAGTTCGGCTACACTACGGGTGTTGCTATAGGGTGCATTAAAAACTGCTACACCATTGCCGGTAGCTGCTTCCAGGTTTACCTGGTTTACGCCAATGCAGAAACATCCGATAGCCTGCAGTTTTTGTGCAGCCTCCAGTACCGCAGGGGTTACCTGTGTTTTACTTCTTATACCCAGAATATGAGTTTGCTTTATTTCTTTTATAAGTTCCGCTTCACTTATTGCACCCGTTATTTTTTTTACATTGCTATAACCTGCATCTTTAAATTGCTTTACAGCTACATCACTTATATTCTCTAAAAAAAGAATATTTATTTTCTCTTTTGGATAACTTGTATTTTTTTTCTCTGGCATAGTTTTATCTGTGTATTTTGCGCAAATATATTCAATTCAAGGTTTAATATTATATGATACTAATTTATAAGCGTTTTTTCAACAGCATTTATGCCACCACATGTGCTCTCCATAAAATTACTTTTTATCCAGTTTTACTGTTTGTCTGTCTTTATTTTTCTGCCTGTAATTCTTCTTCAAAACCAGAGGCAGCATCGGCTGCAGGCAAATCTAATTTTATTAAATTACCTGTAGCAGGGCATGTAGATGCAGCAGAAAAAATAAGATTGCATAATGCCTGTGAACGCTGGTACGATACTGTTTTAAAAAACAGCGCCTTTAATGGAGGAATGATTGTAGCAAAAAATGGCCAGGTAATTTTTGAGAAATACCGTGGGCTCATAAAAAATGGTGCCCCGGATTCTGTAAATGCTGCAACGGCCTTTCATATTGCATCTGTAAGCAAAACTTTTACTGCTATGGCAGTTTTAAAACTTTGGCAGGATGGCAAAATTCAATTAGAGGATGAATATGTAAAATATTTTCCTGCATTTAATTACCCTGGCGTGACCATACGCAACCTACTTAGCCATAGAAGCGGCTTGCCCAATTATTTATATTTTATGGAAAAGCTTAAGTGGAATGATTCTATTGTAATTAAAAATGAGGATGTACTGCAGGCACTCATCAACCACAAAGCCGAACTGGAAGATGTATCGGCACCTAATACACATTTTACCTATTGCAATACAAATTTTGCTTTGCTTGCATTACTCATTGAAAAAATTTCTGGTATCTCTTACCCACAATATATTCAGCAAAACTTTTTTACTCCACTGCAGATGACGCACAGTTTTGTGTTTACCCCTGCAGACAGCAGCAGGGCTACTCCTAACTTCGATTGGCGAAACCAGGTTATTAAAAATAACTACCTGGACCAGGTTTATGGCGATAAAAATATTTACACTACTCCCCGTGACCTGCTTATATGGGACCGGGCACTAAGCAGCAATTTGATTTTTAAACCTGAAACCTTAGCCGCAGCTTACCAACCCTACAGTAATGAAAGACCCGGCGTAAAAAATTACGGGCTGGGCTGGAGAATGAATATTTATCCAAACGGAAAAAAAGTAATTTTTCACAATGGCTGGTGGCATGGCAATAATGCAGCTTTTATCCGCCTTTTTGATGAAGATGCCACTATTATTGTGATGGGAAATCATTTTACTTATGCCATATATAAATCATATAAACTCATTAATTC
>JBKJSJ010000284.1:0-3858 GCA_046595965.1 Ferruginibacter sp. | reverse complement strand
CTGATGCGGATAGCTTCCGGTGCCAACGATGCTGATTATAACTGGACAGAAACACTCATGAAAAATATTCCGCTGGATATGCTGGGTGGCGTGGCAATGCATCATTATTCAGTGTTAGACTGGAATAAGAAAGGGCCTGCAGTTGAATTTAGTGAAGATCAGTATTTCCATATCATGAAGCAAGCCTTGCTGATGGATGAACTGGTGACCAAACACGCAGCCATCATGGATAAATACGATCCTAAACAAAAGATTGCTTTGGTGGTGGATGAATGGGGCGGATGGTATGATGTGGAAAAGGGTGCCAACCCAGGTTTTCTATACCAGCAAAATACCATCAGGGATGCAATGATTGCAGGCGTTACGCTAAATATTTTTAATAACCATGCAGACAGGGTACGGGTTGCCAATTTAGCACAATGTGTAAATGTTCTGCAGGCTGTAATTCTTACCAACAAAGAAAAAATGATTCTCACGCCAACGTACTACGTGATGGAAATGTACAACGTTCATCAGGATGCTACGTTATTACCGCTAACCCTTACAGTGAATGACTATATTTTAAATGGCGAAAAATTACCAGCTGTATCTGCCTCTGCGTCGAAAGACAGTCTGGGGGTAATTCATATTTCACTTGTTAATATTGATCCTTTACAATCACAAAAAATAAGTATTGTATTAAAAGGTGAAACAAAAAAGAATTTGTCCGGCAGAATACTTACATCAAAAAAATTGCAGGATTATAACTCATTTACTGAGCCCGAAAAAATAAAGCCTGCTACTTTTAACAATGCATCAATCGATAAAAATGTTTTGACAGTAACCTTGCCTCCAACGGCGGTAGTTGTTTTAACGATCAAGTAAAATAATAAAATAAAAAGTATGCGTATAAAGCAATTGCTTGCTGCCACCTGGGTAACTATAGGGCTGCTATCTTCCACAACAACACATGCACAAAACAGCAACACTATTATGGTACAGGTAAATAAGTCTGTTGCTGAAGTGCAACCCACCATGTGGGGCATTTTTTTTGAAGACATTAACCTGGGTGCCGATGGGGGAATTTATGCAGAGCTGGTAAAAAACAGGTCGTTTGAATTTTATCAGCCACTGATGGGATGGAAAGTAACACAAAGCAAATTTAATGAAGGCAGTGTGCTGGTGATGAACCGGGTAGAAAAAAATACAGCCAACCCACGCTTTATACGCATTACAAAAGATGCCGCTGCGGATACCCTCAGTTTTGCCAATGAAGGCTTCAGGGGAATGGGGATTAAAAAAGGGTTGCGCTATGATTTTTCGGTGGCGTATCGTCAGCCTGCAACTGGCTTAACAGTACGTGTTGAACTGGTGAGTATGGCTGGAAAAATTATTGGCGGCACAATCATTACACCAGTTGTTACGGCAAATGAGGATTGGTCGAAAGTGGCTGCCAGCTTTACTGCTACCGATACATCTTTAAAGGCAACATTAAATATCAGGTTTGAAGGAACAGGAAAAATTGACCTTGACATGATCTCTTTGTTTCCGGAGGATACCTGGAAAAAAAGGCCAGGTGGCATGCGGGCTGATATGATACAATTGCTGGCCGATATGAAGCCGGGTTTTATCCGTTTTCCCGGCGGTTGTATTGTAGAAGGACATGAATTGTCGACAAGGTATCAGTGGAAAAAAACAATTGGCCCGGTGGAAGACCGCCAGTTGAGCATCAACCGCTGGAACAGCGAATTCGCACATCGGCCAACACCAGATTATTATCAAACATTTGGCCTTGGTTTCTTTGAATATTTTGAGTTAGCCGAAGACATTGGCGCATCTCCATTGCCCATTTTAAATTGCGGTATGGCCTGCCAGTTTAATACGGCGGAAGTAATTCCCATTGATCAGTTAGACCCTTATGTGCAGGATGCACTCGACCTGATAGAATTTGCCAATGGCGATGTTACAACACAGTGGGGTAAAGTTCGGGCACAAATGGGGCATCCTGCAACTTTTAATTTAAAAATGATGGGCGTTGGTAATGAAAACTGGGGACCGCAATATGTGGAACGCTTAAAAATATTTTCCAAAGCCATCAAGGCCCGTTATCCTGATTTCAAATTGGTAAACAGTTCCGGTACCGATCCAAACGGCGAACGTTTTGATTACCTGAATGGTGAGTTAAGAAAAATGAATGCTGACATTATTGATGAACATTATTATCGCAGGCCGGAATGGTTTCTCGCCAATGCGGCACGGTATGATAATTATCCGAGAAATACATCAAAGATTTTTGCCGGTGAATACGCCGCCCAAAGCGATCATACCGTCAGCATCGAAAATAAAAATAATACAGAAACGGCGATTGCAGAAGCGGCTTTTATGACAGGTCTGGAACGCAATGCAGCCGTGGTAAATATGGCATCTTATGCACCCTTATTTGCACACATCGACGGCTGGCAATGGACGCCCGATCTTATCTGGGTAAACAATCTTCAATCTTATGGCACACCTAATTATTATGTACAAAAATTATTTAGTACCAATAAGGGAACCATTGTAGTACCAGCTTTAATGGATGGTAAATCAATCTCGGGGCAAGACAGTATGTATGTTTCTGCGGTGATTGATAAAAATACCGGCGACGTGATTGTAAAACTGGTGAATGCATCTGATAATCCGGTGAGTAAAATAATTGCATTAAGTGGGGCAAAAAAATTTTCTGCAACGGCAACCCTTACTCTTTTAAAAAGTAATGCGGCAGGGGATGTTAACAGTTTTTCACATCCCAATGCGGTTAGTCCTGTTACCTCAGCAACGCCGGTAAAAGGAAATAAAATTGCTGCTGTTTTACCTGCTAATTCATTTAGCGTTTACCGTATTGGCATGAAATAAATGATATGAAAAAAATATTTTTCGTTTTATTCCTGCTGTTTCGTATAACCTGTATGCTCAAACAAAACGTTTAATAAATGATACGCTTATTCCAGTACATGATCCTGTCACCATCTGCCGCCTTGGTTCGTGGTACACGAAACAAGTTTTCAATTTTTCTAATCACGATCAAATACTTTAAATCAGTTATTTAAAAATTAAAACTCATCAATCCCCTTCTCATAAAATCTTGCTGATGAATAATGATGATCTAAATCATTATTTGATCAATTTGTAAAAGAAAATTTTAAAACCAATGATGATGAAAATAAGAACGACCATTTTATTTACCATGCTTAAAAACATTTTTATTTTTTATCGGTTGGTGTCCTCACCAAACGAATACTAATAGTAGTCAGCTGACTTAAAGGAAATATTTTCTCAATTTATATTTTATTGTAAGGCTCTTGTGCAAGTGCAGCTGGTGGAGGAACACGCTACTGCGGCGGACAAAGCACTAGCATAAACAAATGTGTAAATTCTGTATATTATGTAATACCAAAAAGGGCAAAAAAATTTGTTAGTAGGGGGTCAAGTAACGGTAAGGCATCAGGTTGAGAGACCTGCGCCAGTGGGGTATTTACCTGCCCTAAAAATTTATTCTGTAATTTTCGATTAACATTTAAACAGATCATGATGAAAGTTTACCCGCTTATTTGTTTTTTTTTGATCAATGTGAGTTTGGCATCTTCACAGAGTGGTCACCTAAAACTTTGGTACAATCAACCGGCAGATGCCTTGATACCGGATGATAAAAATGGTTGGAAAGATGACCCCCAATGGTTGAAAGCTCTGCCACTTGGAAATGGAAATATTGGTGCAATGGTATTTGGTGATGTAAACAGGGAACGCATCCAGCTCAATGAAAAAACTTTATGGAGTGGCAGCAATACCGATAATGATAACCCGGAAGCTCCAAAGTATTTAGCTGAAATACGTAAGTTG
>JBKJSJ010000208.1:0-4788 GCA_046595965.1 Ferruginibacter sp. | reverse complement strand
TATAGGAATGCGTCCGATTCATTATCGTACACGCCTTTTCCATCACAATGCCACAATTCTATTTTAGCGTTTTTATAGGCTGTTACACAATCTTTGTGTTTTATAATGCCACTCAGTACAAGCAACTGGCCGGGTGCTCCCGGTACTACCAGGTTATTTGTAACCGGGCTGCCAGGCCTGTAAAAAGGGCCGAGTATATCGCTGGTGGTTTCGCAATCGCCTACATAGTGGTTGCCTTGTAAACGTATAAATCCTGAAGCACTTACAGCTACTGCACAGAGTGCTGTGTTTTTAATAAATGTTCTGCGTTGCATGTCGTTGGGTTAAATGCTGATGAAATAAAATAGAGCTGTTCATCATGAGGAACCAGGATTGTCATTCTTGCAGGTGGTTTTGAGAAAAGCTTCTGCACTTTTATTTTTGAGAGCAGATAAAATGTATTAAAAGTTCAGTAAGATCCTTCTTTAAACTAAAACAAGAATACTAATGTAAATAAAAATAAATGAGATGTTGAAAATATTTTTTATTTTTTAAAGCAATTTTATATTTGAGGAAAGAAACTTTTTAGTCACTTTACAATTTGCTGTAATACCATCTTGATTTATAAAGTAGTCTAACGGAATACGAGTAAATTTTAGAAGATAATATGCCGACCTGTGCCGATTATTTCGTCATAGCAAAATGTGTTGGACTAAATACTGCTATAATCTCTATAACTCCCGCTAAACCCTACATCATTGGTATAATAGGTTATCCGGGCTTCATTAGAAGTTATTTGAATCAATTTTAACCGAATGTCGTTTGGCTAAAGCCATTTCTATTTTCATTCCATTGCCACGACTTTAAAGGCGTGGTAATGCAAACTGCAGTTGCCGGCTTTAGCCAAATAATCAAAAAAATAATCTCTATAATTCCCTGCTAAACCGTACATCATGCTTTGAGATTTTAAATAATTTCAGGCATTTTTTAATACCCTTTAGAGTTATATACTTTTTTCTAATTTTTAAACTACTGGCAATCGGAATAAGATTGTTTTTTAAAAACTTTTGCTTAAAAAGTTCAGGAGCGCTTACTAAATAGCATCCGTTAATAAGCAAAAGAAACAGGATAAAATAATATATTAAATTTTTCCGCTCAGGTAGGTTTCTTCCATGGTGGGCACGGCGGCTCCACCAGCATTTTCCAGGGTAACTATAAATGCGGCGGCAGTAGCAGGCACGTTAGGCATTTCAATAAACCGACCTCTTATTTCATCATTAATAATTCCTACACTTACAGGCTTGCCATTTACCATGGCCCACAACTGGTAGTCTTTGCCGGCAGAAGATAGCGGAAGATGATGTATCATTATATACATCTTACCTGTTTTTTTATCCCAGAACATAGTGCAGCGGCAAATAGTATGGTAGCCTACCCCATACATAGCCACGGGTGTAATGGAAGGATCTTTCATGATATTATAATCTGCAAGTGGCAGCGAGGGCAAGGTTTCTTTTTCTTCAACTTTTAATTTGTTTAATACCTGTTGCTGCGTGTTGGTTTTGCTAAACAAAGTGAAATTGTAATAGCTGCTTATGGCCAGCAATAAAATAGCGGCGGCGGCTACATAGCGCCAGCCTGAAAATATTTTATTTGTCGCTTGTGCTGTATTAAAAGAGATCACAGGAGTTTGTAATGCATAAAGATGCTTTAGAATTTTTTCATCCGTTTGGGAAGATGGCAGTGTAGTATTTTGCAACATTTTTTGTTCCAGCTTCAATTCATACTCCAGGATGGCATCCTGCAATTCCGGATGCTTAAGGCGCAGCATTTCAAGCTCAGTTTTTTCTTCTTTTCTGCACAAGCCCATTACATACATTTCTATAATACCAGATGATATGTATTCATTTATCTCCATTTATACAAACTGTTTTTTTAATTCAAGTACTGCACTGCGCAGGCGGGTTTTTACCGTTCCCACAGGTATATTTAATGTTTTAGCTATTTCTTCATGTGTGAATCCATTAAAGTAAGCCAGCTCCAATACTGATTTAAATTCATTCTTTAGCAGGCTCACGGCTTTTCTAAGGCCAATGCAATTTATATTTTGCTCTGATGAAGATTTTTCATCAATAATATTTACATAATTACTGATAGAATCGTTTTTTAAATCGCTCTTATAATTTTTTGACCGGGTTTTATTGATAGCGGTATTCCTGGTTACGTTGAGCAGCCAGGTAAACAACCGTCCTTTTAGTGCATCATATTTGTCTATATTCTTCCACACAGTAATAAAAACTTCCTGCAGTACATCATTGGCCGTTTCTTCATCGGGTATTATTTGTAGTATAATATTGTATAATGAGCCCCTATAATGTTGATACAAATATCCATACGCTTCATTTGTATGATTCTTAAGGCCATTCACTAATTCCTCTTCATAATATGTTTGAGATAGCTGCAACAAAAATATTTTAGTGATACAAATATTAAATTAAATCAGCCAAACAAGATCAATACGAAAAAATATATTTTTTTTAAAACTATATAAAGCTTTTTTGTGTAGATGAATACATCTGTTATTTTTTGAGATAATCACTGGTAAATATATGTAACGCCTGGCAAGCCACGAATATCCCGGATAATGAGCAGCTACTTCCTGGAATATTCCACGGGGTTAATCATTAAATATTAATAACATGAAAATGCAATTTAAAACCGTTGCCTGCGCATCGGCCATGGCAGTGCTTTTTACAGCATGTCAAAAAGAATCTTCCCAACAATTACCGGAGCAGAATGCTGTTTCATTAAAATTAGCTGCAACATCATTGCAGGAAGAGGGTATTAAAAATTCCGGGGCCGGGCATGTGTACACATTAAACAATGCTGTCGCAGGAAACAGGGTGATGGATTTTAAACGTTCGGCTGATGGCACACTCAGCTTTAGTGCCTCCTTTGCTGCAGGTGGCAATGGCAGCGGTACAGGTTTAGGAAACCAGGGTGCGGTTACCCTTACAGATAACGATGAATTTTTGCTGGTAGTAAATGCCGGAAGCAATTCTATTTCTTCTTTTAAAATCAATGATAATAATTTGGTTTTGACATCTACTGTAAATTCGGGAGGCATGCAGCCGGTAAGCATTACCCAACATGAGGATAATGTGTATGTTTTAAATGCCGGAGGCACCAATAATATTACGGGGTTTAAACTGCATGATAATGGAACGCTGCAGGCCATACCAAATTCTACAAGGCCACTTAGTGCCGCAAGTACCGGCCCTGCACAGGTATCATTTGTAAGCGAGGGAAACGTAATTGCTATTACAGAAAAAGCTACCAATAAAATTGTTACCTATACCATTGCAGAAAGCGGAGTGCCAGGTTCTATGCATACTATCACTTCATCCAGCCCTACCCCATTTGGTTTTGCAGCGGGAAAACAATCAAACATTTTTGTTTCAGAAGCCGTAGGCGGTGCACCTGGAGCCAGTGTGCTTTCCTCCTACCATATAAGCAGTAACGGTTCTATCAATTTGATAGATGGCTCTAATGCTGCCGGACAAAGTGCTGCCTGCTGGGTGGTATTGACCAACAACGGAAAATTTGCTTACACTACCAATACTGCCAATGCCAATATTTCTGCTTTTGGAATTGATAATGCGGGCAGCATTGCAGTTTCACATGCAATAGCAGCTACCACGCAGGCAGGCCCCATTGATGCGGCACTAAGCAGCAACTCCAAATTTTTGTATGTATTAAACGGAGGCGGACACAGTATTCAGGGATATGCAGTAAGCAATGATGGCAGTTTGAGCTTTTTGCAAACAATGCCAGGTTTGCCCGTGGGTGCAAACGGACTTGCAGCACGTTAATAAAATATATACAGAAATCTTTGCCTAAAATTAATTATCAGCTGGTGAGAAGGGATTTGGAAAAAAAATATTTTAATTCAATAATTTTCGCCTTTCCTTGTCACCGGCTATTTTAATTAAATGCTGGCTTTTTTTGGATGAAATTTTAGGAAGTCTATCGTTGTTCTATATGATCCAATGGTTTTCCGCAGTGAGGACAATCATGATTTTTTACTTTTTTATTCATTCTCATTTCTTCCAGAAAACCAGCAGTAATGATACCTGCAGGAAGCGCAAAAATGGCTAAGCCGGATATGGAAATTATACCCGTTAATACTTTTCCCAACACCGTTACTGGTATCATATCCCCATAACCAACTGAAGTAACGGTAACTGTGGCCCACCATAAAGTAGCTGGAATACTGCTAAACACTGCGGGCTGTACCAAATGCTCTGCAAAATAAACCAGGCAGGAAGCAATGATGATGAGAAAAATTATCAGCACCAGGCTCAGCAATAAATCATTGGCTCTTGTTTTAAAAACATTTCGCACCATTTTGGCCGACTTCATATAAGCCGTAAGCCGGAACAAGCGTAAAAACCTTAAGAGTCTGAAAATACGCAATACCCTTAAATCGAGCCCAATAAATACATGAAAGTAAAAAGGCAGAATAGCAAGCAGGTCTATCAACGCTTCTGCGGAAACCATATATTTTAACCGTCCGTGAAAACTGTGTCTATACCGGGGATCATGATTGCTGCTCCATACCCTGAATACATATTCTATGGTAAATATAATAACCGAAACCAAATCAAATATTCTAAAAAATTCTTTATGGGGATCATAAATACTATGCACCGTTTCCAGCATCACGGCTGTTACATTGAATATAATAAGAATAATAATAAAGGCATTCACTGCTTTGTCCCACTTGCTGTCGCCCAGTTCTGGATGAAG
>JBKJSJ010000054.1:0-19638 GCA_046595965.1 Ferruginibacter sp. | reverse complement strand
GGGCACCATCCCTGCTTCTTGTGAAAGGACGGCGAAGGTAGGGGAAAATTGTGAAAAGTGAAGAGCGAATAATGAAAATTTAGAAGCCTTTTTAAAAATAGCCGGAATTGCCGATTGAATTTTATTGTGCCTGTCACCGTATTAACCATAGCCCTACTTTACATAGGCTTTAATTGAATTTCAGCATACGCTCATTGGCCTATAATGAAATTCAGTTTGATATTACATCTGCAAAAAAATAGATTTCACCGGTTCTCCATAAAAATGAGCAGCATGTATATCAAAATCAGTTGTTTCACCTGTTGTAAAAAATGTTCTTCCCCCTCCTTTGCTACATTTTTGCTCTATGGCTGCATGCCGGTGCAGGTATTCCTTCAGGCTCTCTGCTACAATATGGCCCTGCTCTATTACCGAAACCGTTTTGGGAATAAACTGTTTTATTTTATCCATCAACAAAGGATAATGTGTGCAGCCAAGCAATACGGTATCTATTTCCTTGTCTTTTGCCAGCAGGTTATCAATATGCTGTTTTACAAAATAATCTGCCCCGGCAGATTGAAATTCATTGTTCTCTATCAAAGGCACCCACATGGGGCATGCTTCCTGAGATACTTTTACTGCAGGAAAAAATTTTTCTATTTCTAAAATATAGGATTCAGATTGAACGGTACCTTTAGTGCCGAGCACGCCTACATGACCCGTCGGGCTTAATTTTCCTATCACTTCTGCGGTAGGTCTTATTACACCTAAAACTCTTTTACCCTCCCCCATATTTGCCAGGTCATTTTGCTGAATAGTTCTAAGTGCTTTGGCAGATGCAGTATTACATGCCAGTATAACTAAGGGGCAACCCTGTTTAAAAAACCATTGAACAGCCTGCAGTGTATATTCATATACCTGCTGAAAACTTCGTGGTCCATAAGGTGTACGGGCGTTATCGCCCATATACAGGTAATCGTAAGCAGGCAATTGCCGGGCTATTTCTTTAAGAACAGTGAGTCCGCCGTAGCCGCTGTCAAAAACTCCTATGGGTTGTGTATTCATGATTGTAAAAATAACAAAGCCTCCCCATGTTGAAGGGAGGCATTGAAATTATATTTATTTTATATTATTTCTTAGGTGCTGCTGCGGGAGCTACATCTTTTATTCCAAGTTTCCTTTTTACCAAAGGAAGAATATCGTCGCCTGGAGGAGCTACTATTACAGCATTGATATCTAATATGTATGAGTACCCATTTTCTTTGGCTACCAAACGAATAGCATCCATAGCTTTTGCCCTGATGGGTGCAATTTTTTCCTGCGCTTTTTGCTGATACATTTCCTGAGCCTGAGTTTGCCAGCCCTGTACTCTTTGGTATAATGTAATGAGTTCGTTTCTCTTTATTTCCTTCATGCTGGCGGAAAGTTTTGCAGAATCTTTTACAAACAGACTGTCTTTAATTCCCAGGTCTTTCATCATATCCTGTCCTTGCTGAGACAGTGAAGCCTGGTAATCTTTTAAGTCTGCATCTGCTTTTTCAGCCTCGGGCATTACACCTATTAATTCATCGGTGCTCACATATCCAATTTTAGTTTGTGCAGATGCATTAAAGATTCCTAATGCCATCACGCCTGCTACGATCAATTTTTTCATCATTTGTTTGTGTTGTTTTTTACTTGTTTATTTTATTGTTGTTTGATTGATAAAAGGGCTTTATTCCATATAAACTGCTGCACGATTAAATACGATTACCTTTTATTTAACACCCAGGTTTTTAAGTATTTCTTCGCTCTTATCCAGTTTTGGGTCGGCAAATATAACGGTAATTCCTTCACTTTTATCTAATATAAAATCATATTGTTTGTCCACTGCCAGTTTTTGCACGGCGTTGTACACCTTATCCTGTATGGGTTTAATGAGTTCTTGTCTTTTTTTAAACAGGTCGCCTTCAAAACCAAAACGTTTGCGCTGCAGATCCCTCAATTCTTTTTCTTTGTTATACAATTCGTCTTCTCTTTTTTTCTTAAGGTTATCGGGCAACATAACCTGCTCGGCATCATAGTCCTTAAACATTTTATCAACCGCAGTTTGTTTTTGGTCCAGTTCCAACTGCCACAAATTACTAAACACATCCAGCTTTTTTTGTGCTTCCTTGTAGTCGGGAATTTTTTCTAAAATATATTTAGAATCTATCACTGCATATCGCTGAGCATTTACTGCAAGGCAGGCAAATGAAAATAAACAGGCAAATAAAAATGTTTTCATCATGTTATATGTTTTTACAAATAAACAATTAAACGTTTAAATAAAAAGCTAATATTTATTCTGGTTCCTGACCAAGCATGAATGTAAATTTAGCCGCACCCTTTATACCAGAATTTTTATCGTACCGGTCAAATCCAATTCCGTAATCGAACCCAAGCAGACCAAACATAGGTAAAAAGAATCGCATACCCACACCGGCAGAGCGGCGTAGCTTAAATGGATTGTAACTCTTAAAATCGTACCAGCCATTGGCTGCTTCAAAAAAGGCAAGACCATAAATAGTACTACTGGCACTGGTGCTAAATGGATATCTTAATTCTAATGTATATTTATTAAATATGGTAAAAAATTCTGATGGTTGGATTCCATCGGGATTTATTTTAGGATTTGAATTGCTGTAAACCGGGTACCCACGATGTGCTATAATATCGTAACCCAACAAGGCCTGTGTATTACTTAAGCCTGCATCGCCTACCTGGAATCTTTCAAAAGGAGATATACCCAGTTTGGAATTGTACCTGCCAATGAAACCATATTTAGCAGCAGCTTTTAAAATAAACTGTTTGTTTTTATCGGCTCCCCTTGCTTTGCCTATAGGAACATACCACTCAGAGTTAAACCGCCATTTATGAAATTCCGGTAATCTATATTGATTATCTGAAGGAGCCGTAATGCCCAATAATGAATAGGGTAATGTGAACTGTCCACTCAGCAAAAAGTTAGAACCACTAGTAGGGAAAATAGGATTAGGGCCGGCAGAATTTCTCAGCAGGGTTAATTTTAAGCTGATATTAGTAGAGTTGCCCGTACTGATACCTTTAAAAATATTATTGTAATTGCGCAGTTTGTATTGCTGCACATTTAATGAATAAATAAGATTAAAATAATCATCCGGCCATTTCAATTGCTTGCCTAGTGATATTCCAAAACCAACCGTTTTTACGTAACTAGTATCGCCACAAGCTTTGCAGTACCTGCCAAAATTATCAAATGCATTGGCATATTTTGTATTGAAATAACTTAAGCTGAAAGAATTTCTTTTCTTTCCTCCCAACCATGGTTCGGTAAACGAAAAATTGTAAGACCTGTATGCTCTTCCGTTACTTTGTATTCGGGCACTTAGTTTTTGTCCGTCGCCAGATGGAAGCGGATCCCAACTTGATTTTTTGGTAATATTCTTTATAGAGAAATTATTAAATGTAACGCCCAAAGTACCTGTAAGTCCTATGCCTCCACCAAAACCTGCAGACAGTTCCAACTGATCAGCAGATTTTTCTTCTACTTCCCAGTTTATATCTACGGTACCATTATCTGCATTGGGCACTACATTTGGATTAATTTTTTCGGGATTAAAAAACCCTAGTTGAGAAAGCTCTCTTTGTGTACGGATAATATCTGCACGACTAAATTTTTCGCCAGTAATAGTTCTTAGTTCCCTGAGAATTACATAGTCTTTTGTCTTATCATTTCCAGAAACGGTAATGTTGCCATAAGTAGCCTGGGGACCTTCCGTCATACGAATTTCAAAATCTATGGTATCATTTAATACAGCCGTTTCTATGGGTTCTACTCTAAAAAATAAATACCCATCATCCATGTATAAACTTCCAATGTCGCCCCCTTCTGCAGACAATTGTTTGCCCAGGCGTTTATTTAAAGATTCAATATTATAAACATCTCCTTTTTTTATTCCTAACAGAACATTCAGGATAGAATCAGAATACTTTGTGTTACCCTTCCAGTCTATGTTTCCAAAATAATATTTTCTGCCTTCTTTAACTTTTATATCAATATTAAGATTGCCCTTAGCGTCGTAAAACTGTGTATCTGCCACTAACATGGCATCTCTGTAACCCTTGGAATTGTAAAAGCTTAATACCCTTTCTTTGTCTTCGCCATATTTGGTTTCATTAAACTTAGAGGAGCCAAATTTAATTCTAAAATAAGGTTCCAGGTAATCTTTCGTTTTAGAGGGTGAAAGATATCCTATGTCTTTAAGGTAATCTTTAAAGCGTTGAGATTTTAAAGAATCTGTACCATAAGGACTTTCTATATTTTGGGGAAATAAAGTTACTCTGGACATTTCTTTTGTTCCCTTCATTTGCTTTTTAAGCTTCTGATCTTCTATGGTAATATTATCGGAAAAATTAATAGAATTAATTTTTACTTTATTTCCTTTTTTAATAAAGAAAGTAATGCTCACTGCATTGCTCACGCCTGCTACCGGTTCTTCCTGCATGCGGATATCTATGTTTCTGTAACCTTTTCCGTTGTAAAATTTACGAATGGCTTCCAAAGCACTCAGCTTCATATTTTCGCTCAGTACCCTGTCTTTAGACAGGCCAATTTTGGTTTCCAGGTCATCTCTTTCGCCTTTTTTTATTCCTACAAATTTAAAACTTTGCAGCCTGGGCCTTTCCGTAATATTCATCTGAATAAAAAGGTTGGTGCCTTCCAGTTTGGTTAAATAAATTTCTACGTTTGATACCAGGCTTTGCTTCCAAAGTTTGGCAATGGCTTTGGCAAATACATCTGTGCCGGGTATTTGAATTTTATCGCCTACGGCCAACCCCGAAATAGAAATTACCAGGTTCTGATCAAAAGCCTTGGCCCCGGTTATGGTTATACCGGCAATAGTATATTCTTTTGGAGTTTTAGAATTGTAAATTTCCTGAAGGGCCGGATTTAAAGAAACGGGTAAGGTATCTGACTGGGCTTCTGCCTTAAAGCTTATTAAAAATAAAACGAAAATAAATAATACGTTTTGGTAAATTCTCTGCATCAATTGTTGTTTACGTGCGGCAAATTAAGCCCATTAATGAAATCTATTTGTTAACCTCATCCTAAATCATCCTGCCCCGCAAAAACAGGCTTGTTATATTGGATAGATCCGGGTGATTATTGTTCTTTTATCTGCTCACCGGTTTTGCCAAATCTTCTTTGTCTTTTTTGAAAATCTATGATGGCTTCATACAAATTTTCTTTTCTAAAATCGGGCCAGCGGGTGTTGGTAAAATACAATTCGGCATAAGCCAACTGGTATAATAAAAAATTGCTTATTCTAAATTCTCCACTGGTTCTTATCATTAGTTCGGGATCTGGAAATGCACTGGTGGCAAGGTATTGCTGCAGGGTATCCTGTGTAATACCCCCAGGTTCTATTAATCCTGCTTTTACATCTGCTGCAATATTTTTTACTGCATTTACCAATTCCCACCTGCTACTGTAACTTAGTGCCATAACCAATTGCAGACCGGTGTTGTGACTGGTTTCATTCAGCGCTTCGGTTAGTTCATTTCTTGCAGCCTGGGGCAGCATATTTATATTTCCTATTACATGAAGCTTTATATTATTTTTATTAAGCGTAGGTACTTCTCTGCGGATAGTATCTACCAGCAATTCCATAAGTCCCGAAACTTCATCTGCAGGCCTGTCCCAATTTTCGGTACTAAATGCATAGAGGGTAAGATACCCAATACCCAATTCGGCCGCCCCTTCTACAATATTTCTCACACTCTCTACCCCATGCAAATGACCAAACAGGCGGTCTTCGCCCTGTTCCTGTGCCCACCGGCCATTACCATCCATTATTATGGCAATGTGGCTGGGAAGTTGCCCCATATCTATGCTTTGCAGTAAACCCATAACATTAATAAAAATGAGCAGTCAGGCACAGGGCCTGACTTTGGGCGCAAAAGTAACAAAATTTGAATGAAAAACTGATTTAGTTATCAGGTCAATTTTTAACGGCTTTGCCTTTATACATTTTATTATTACACCATATTTGATAGCAGTAAATACCGGCAGGCAAATGGCTCACGTTAAAAGTATTGGTATTGCTAAAACTGGCAAGCTGCCTGCCGATTATGTCTGTAATGATTATTTTTTGTACCAACGCATCGGGCTCATCTGTTTTAAAATTATATATACCTGAAGATGGATTGGGATAAAGTACCGGCAACACAACAAGTGGTTGTAATAGAGGCGCAGCACTGGCACAACTTTCTAATTGCTGAAAATAATTGGGGGCATCCAATATTTTTTTTGTAGTACTGCAATAACCCGAAATGGAAAGTGTAACGATAGCATTGGGAGAAACATCCAATGGCAACTGCACTTCTTTTACTGCATCGTATTGTAAAATTCTTCCTGCATCATTTACTTCCCATTTTAAGGAAGCATTGCTGATTGCAGCAGTAAGTTTTGTAGTACACTCGTTGCCTATTTTTTGTATAGAAATACTAAACTGTGCCGGGGCACAGGTTTTAAGATTGCCATACCAAAGGTTATTACTAATGTTGGCAAAGCAAATATGAATTTGTCCCATTCTTGTAATTTGCCAGAAGCTGCCACTCTGCCCTGCTGGTATTTCCAGGTAAAACAGCGAAGAATCAAAAGCGTTTGCGAACAAAGGCTTTACTAATTCACCCTGGTTATTTTTAAACAAAAATTCATTGCTAATTTCATCTGCAGTTAAATAACCAGTATTGGCGAGGTTAGAATTATTAGAACTAAAATAAATTCTTTGCAAACCCTGTGGCACATAATAATACCCGGGGAAACTTGCCATATCTGCATTGTATTTTTCTGAGTAACGGTGTGTAAATGCCGTGTTCTTATAAAAAACATTTCCGTTTGTAGTTATCTCCAGTTTTATCAATGTATGGTATTTAGAAACTACTGATAAAACATAAAATCCTGCTTCAGGCAAATCAATATTTACTATTCCATCTCCTTCTACATTTTTTAAACTCAGGTCCTTTACTATTGCCAATGCTTTGTCTGCATATTCAACCGTAAAATTCAGAGTGCCTTTTTGCAGATCGCTAAACTTTACAAAATATTTTATTGTAAAACTACCTTTGGTTTTTGCATAAATATTAAATTCAGACCTGTTGAAAACATTGGGTCCAATTTGCACATTTATTTTACCGGCAGCGCTAAAGTTGCTTCCTTCTATTTTTAAAGCGGTCTGTTTATCTGAGTAAAAATTATATTGTTGTATTGTGGGTGCAACAGCAGCCAGGTCATTCAAATAATTCGCTTCAATTTCTGCATCGGTAATTAATGGTAGATTTCCGTTTTGATAGGCAGTGCCGTTTTGAATATTATAAGCCGCATTAAAACTGCTGCCAGTAGCGTATTGGCCTGTTATTCCTGTTATGAGATAATAACTGTTTACCAGTTGCAGTTTATTTATTTTGGCAAGATAAATACATACTGCAGCTCCTTTGCCAGCTTTAGCTTCGGGGCTGCGGGTATCACTTAGCCAGTTGTAATATAAAACAACATAATGCAGGTAAGCTTTAAGTTCATTAATGCGCTGCATTACTATTGCATCGGCGGGTGCTGCCTGCTCCACTGCCTTCTGCAGTAGCTGCAGGTAAAGCGGTATTTTATATTTATTATCTCTTAAAAAATATCCCATGGTTACCGCTCCATCGCTGCTCCATTGCTGCAATAAATCATATACAGTAAGCGCAGCAGGGCCAAACATTTCTGTACAAAATTCTTTTAGCGAAGAATCTATGGCTATGCCATTAACCAAACTTTCGTTGGCAGCTCTTAAATAAGGAAGGCTGGCAAACTTAGCAGGCGAGGCTTCCCAATTAATTCCCTGGCTCTTTTTTTCTTTTAGTCTCTGTATGGTATGTTTAAGATCACTTAAAAACATCAGGGGAGCCTCGCCACTCCATTGAGGGATATTCAGGTAATGATATTCTGAGACAGAAGAATACCTGTTATACCAACGGTTTAATAAACCTCTGGCACTGGTTTCTCCCTGGAAGGCAGCAGGTACTACCTGCACATCAATGGACGAATCTATTATTAAGTTTGATGAAGGAACATTGGCATGACTGGAATAAGCATATACCTGGAAATGTTTATCAGGATAAATTGCTTTTATTTTTTGTGCAGTATTATTTGCCAGCAGTATATGCTGATCTGCTTCTGAAACATAATCAACCGTATTGCAACCCATACTGTCTTTAGAGTTTCCCCAACGTGGCCCATCGGGCACTTCTATACCAATGTATTGATTGTAATAATTAAAATTGCGGTACATATCAACATAAAAATCCTTGTACTTATAAATATTGTTTTTGTATTGCGTATAAGTTTGTTCAATTGCATTGGTCCATAAATGCATAGCTGCAGTGTTATTAATATCTGGCACAGAAGAACCGTTTGCCTGTCTTGACCCGTTATAACAAGCTACATAACAGGGATTACTTTTAATAGTGGACAGGTAACTTCCCGAAACAATATCGCCCCTATGTCCATTAAAACGATTAGCACCCAGCATGCCATTTCTTCTTTGGTATTGTGCCCAGGTATGTCCGTTTTCTCCAGCATACAATTCCCAGTTATAGGCAGTTTCTTTATCCATTACCCAGGTTTGGTGGCCCCCACTTATAAACCAGGATTTATATTTATAAAGGGTATTATATTCTTTATTAATATTTTTAAATGCAGAAGAAAGTATAGGCTCCAGTTGCCAGATGCTGCCAGGCTGATAAAATTTAAAGCCCAACTCATGCAGGTATTGATACACGCCAAATAATAATCCATTATCCTGCGAAGCAGAAAATATTAATGTGGTACTGCCGTTTCCCAATACCCTGCAAAGTTGGTTATCGGTAATGGTAGAATCATACATTAATATAATACCAACCGAGGGAATAGCATTATATAACCCGGTAGAAAATTGGCTTCCTGCTACAGCTTTTTCTAAAAGCCCTGCCATATCTGCGGCGGTTGCCTTTAAAACATTTGAGGCATTTGCCGGGTAATAAACTTTTTGAGCAGCAGCATTAAAAAATAGTAAAATAGTGAACGCAGCTAAAAAATAGCTAATGCGTATGAATGCCATAGTTTGATTTTTTCTTGTGAAAAACTATGGTTTCATCAAAGAGACAATGAATTAGGTTTTGTTATTCTTTGGAGAATACATTTGGTTAATGAGGGACTGTGAAAGTACTGCTTTTATTTGTTGCGGATTAAAAAAATTTTAATTGGCAGAAGGGCACTTGTAAGTATTGATATTGAAAGATACCCCCAGTTCTACAATAATATACTGATCCTTTTGTTTGCTCCATCCACGCTGGCGACCCTGTACGCCGATGATATTGTTTGGATCTACTTCGTAACTTCTGTCCTGCAGCAGGCGGGCTGTAGGTCCGCTGCCGGTAGTAGGAAAATTGGCTGCACCAGCATAAGTGGTACTTACATCATCCAGGTAATCGGTAAAAGTGTAGCGGTGGTTTACTTCAAAAAGAATATTTACTTTTTCGGTAAGATTATATTTTAACCCTGCGCCAAATGGAACACAAAGACTCATGGTGCTGTATGGTTTTCTTCCAAGGTAACTTACATTTTGCCCCTCAGTGCCCAATGGACGCAAAAATTCTTTTTTATCTGATATATAGGCATAAGGATCGTAAGTAAATGCACCTATACCTATAGTTATATAAGGGGTAAAATAGTACCGGGTATCATTTGGAAGAAATTTTAAAAAATTAAAGTCACCGTGTATGGCCACTTCCCAAATATTGGTATTGAAACTTAGATTGCGGCTGCGCTGGTATTCATTTTTACTGTATCTATCACTATAGCCCAGTTGCGCATAATGAGCAGATACCCTGGCTCCCACATAGCTGCCAAATTGTTTGCGGAAAAATATTCCTAATGCCGGCTTTGGCCTGTTGAAACCGGCTCTTGTATTAATATCTCCAAAATAATGTGCAGCCCCGGCAGTAATACCAAAATCGCCCTGGTGCACAAAACCATTATTAAGTTGTGCCATAGCAGCGGTAGAAAAAATAATGGCAATAATAAAGGGGAATATTTTCTTAGTCACGTATTTAAAAATTTAGAGTAGTTCCTGGTTTCTTATTTAATCTGGCATTTGTGCTGCAAAATAAAGAATTGTTTGCTATTAACGTCAGCATTCCTCTTTTGTGATATGCTAATGTGTTAATTTTTTTTTAACAGGTTAGTTTACTTTTTCTACCCTTAGACCGGCACTCATAACGTTGAGCAGTGGATTATCTCTCATTATTTGAAAAATACTAAAGCTGTATTGCCCTTTTTTTCTAAATCTTTTATTTTGCGCCAGTGGCTTTCTTATTTCCCAAATATCATTCATACCGGTGCCTTCCCATCCATTGGCATCATTGCCCAGGCTAAGGTCTATTTTTTGAAAGAAAAGACTGTCTCCCGGCGACTGCAAACCCACATTGAGCCAAATATTATTATATGCATAGGCATCGGTATGCCGCAGCACCAGGTATAAATTATAGGGTGCTAAGGTATCATCAATATTAAATGTACCTGTTGCTGCAAAATTATTTTGCCACTTATAGCCGGGTATATTGCTATTTTTTTCAAAAACATTAATCTGAGTGCAGGATGCAGTGCATGCTATAATAATAAGGATGAAATAAAAAAAGCCAGACTTATTTATTCGGAACATCATACAACAATAGGTTAGAAGTTTAATGGTTCAGAGTTTTAGAAACTATTTTTTAACCTTCTTTACAAAACATTCAACACCTGTTCCTTGGCTTTTTCCAATTCGTCTTTCATCTTCACAACACATTTCTGAATGCCTGCATCATAAGCTTTGCTTCCGGTGGTATTAATTTCTCTACCAATCTCCTGCAGTAAAAAAGAAAGTTTTTTTCCTTTGCCTTCGTCGGGTGTATTCATTATATCATTAAAATATTCGCAGTGCTGCCTCAGCCTAATCTGCTCTTCATGGATATCTATTTTTTCCATGTAGTAAATTAATTCCTGCTCCATGCGGTTGTTGTCAATATTTTCTTTGCCCACATGCTCATCCAGCAATTTCTGAATTTCTTCTTTAATTTTTATTTTTCGGGCGGGCTCCAGTACAATGATATGTTCTTCCTGTTCTTTTATTTTTGCTA
Organism: Ferruginibacter sp.; assembly: GCA_046595965.1. Classification (GTDB taxonomy): domain Bacteria; phylum Bacteroidota; class Bacteroidia; order Chitinophagales; family Chitinophagaceae; genus Ferruginibacter. The sequence continues at coordinate 8,460 of JBKJSJ010000054.1, read as the reverse complement.
TCCTGTTTAGCAAATCTTTTTCCAGCGAAGCTCCTTCTTCTATACGGTGTGCATTTAAATCCTTTAATGCAGCCTGCAACACTTTGCTAAATTCTTTAAAGTCGTTATCATCCAGCACATCATTGGTAGGCGTTACTACTTCGGGCAGGCGGAGCAGTGCACTCAGTACAGAGTTGGTATCAATTGCTAATTCGCCTGCCAGTTCTTTTAGCTGCAGGTAATATGCTTTTATTAAATCGGTGTTGATGGTAACAGGTTTGGTGGTGCCATTCTGTTTAATGTTTACATAACAATCAATGGTGCCTCTTGTTAATTGCTCCTGCAGTATATTCCTTATTTCAAATTCATAAGGACGCAACAGCGGTGGCAATTTTAACTGCAGCTCAAACTGTTTTCCGTTCAATGCTTTTATTTCTACCAAAAATGTTTTTTCCCCTACAGTTAATTCTGCTCTTCCAAAGCCTGTCATTGATTTTAGCATGCAAATAATTTTGATGCAAGTTAATTGTTTATTCAGCAGTAATAAAAAACGTTTAGGTGCTTAAAATTTAAAAGACTTTCCTTTATTTAAGAGATGTAAAACGGTAGTGAACACTGGTATGTATGCATGAAAAAAGCTCAACCAGGTAGCTGAGCTTTAATATATATATGGGTTAGTAAGTATCAGGAACCAAATTCCCTATCACAATATTAAAAATAAATTTGAGTAACGTGAAAAAAAAGGTCAATTATTTTATTCACATTTTAAACTCACATGTGGATAAGGACAAACAAAACACAGGTGTTTCAAAAATATTTTACTGCATTTTTTTTAAACAGAAAAAAAATAAAAAAAAGGGTGCAGGCTGTATGCATTGATTTTACTATAGTTTAAAAGGAATAAAAAAATAAAGTGGAAATTAATTTTACAATCAGCGCAGTCTTTATATTTTATTTTTGGGGTTAATTATCTAAAATAAAGAAGGGAAAATATTTTTAAAAAATTTTTAAAAAGTTACTTATTTTACCCAAAAGGAACCTAATTACAAATAAAACAAAGCAATGTACCTTTGAAAAAAAATTATAAATATGCAATTCCCTTCTCCTGTTTCTGTACAATGGATAGCAGAACTGATACAAGCAACTATTACCGGAAATGTAAACGGGCAAGCTACCGGTATTAACGAATTACACAAAGTAGAAACCGGCGACCTGGTATTTGTAGATCATCCAAAATATTACGATCAGTGTATAAACAGCAATGCAGGTTTTATAATCATCAATAAAGAATTGGAAGTGCCCGAAGGAAAAGCATTGCTGATTGTAGAAAATCCTTTTGAGGCCTACTGCAAAATCGTACATTATTTTAAACCATTTACCAGGGCATATAAAATGATTAGTGATAGTGTTGTGCTTGGCCAGGGAACTTATATTTATCCTTCTGCATTTATTGGTCATCATGTAACCATAGGAAAAAACTGCATCATACATCCTAATGTAACTATTATGGATCACACTATTATTGGAAACAATGTTATCATACAATCTGGCACTGTTATAGGCAGCGATGCATTTTATTACAACACAAAAAAAGACAGGGAAAACTGGTATAAAAAAATGCCCAGTTGCGGCAAAGTGATTATTGATGATGAGGTGGAAATAGGTGCCAACTGCAGCATAGACCGGGGTGTAACACATGATACCCGAATTGGCCAAGGCACCAAATTAGACAACATGATCCATATTGGGCACGATACAGTGATTGGCAAAAACTGCCTGTTGGCAGCAAGTGTTGTAGTGGCAGGAATGGTTACTATTAAAGATGGAGTAACCTTATGGGGCGGTGTAATTATAAACAAAACACTCAGCATTGGTGAAAATGCAGTGCTGCTTGGCAGAACCGGCGTAAGCGGCAGCCTGGAAGGAAATAAAACTTATTGGGGTGCTCCTGCACAGGAGGCAGGCATTGTAAAAAGAGAGATGATCTGGATAAAACGCATTCCTCAATTATGGGAAAAAGTAATGGGAAAATAAAAGTGTAATTGTTCAATAGGTTCAACTGTTCAACGTTGACCATCCATAACTTTTTGAACCTCCTCAACTTTTAAAACAAAATAATCATAAGGCAGTTGATCTGCCATTTTATCCCAGGTCCAGTAAGCACTTATTGCAATATCATTTTGCTCAAAATAATATCCGTTTTGTTCTATACCGATAGATTGGTTTGGCAAAAAAGTTAAGGTAGAAAATTGGAAATCTGCAGGTTCTTCGGGGTAAATATTTATAAATTTTTGTGCTGGTTTTTCTTTCACATAAATAACGCCTACTCTCAACTGATTTGGCTTTACTTCTACCAAAGAAGTGCTGTCGTTTTTTGAATAATTAAAAGCACCGTAAAAATCTTTTAGCGGAATGCTAGTTTCTTTTTCATTTATATCTACTACAAACTGCACTTCAAAACCTTCTTCCATTAAAGTTTTATTGTAGAGGCTCCGCATAAAATGCAGCATAGAACCCTGGTATGCCTGCTGTCTTGCTGCTGCCCATTTAAATTGCTGTGCTGCATCTGCCGGTTGCATTTCTTCAAATAAAGGATAGCCGGTGTATAAACTTACCTGTGTATTGTATTCATGCGTAAACGAATCAAGGGAATATTTAATCGTATAACCCAATGCCTGGTTTTCTAAAAGCAAAGGCTCGGTGGCCAATACTTTTAACCGGTTTCTTTTTTTTGAAAAATAAAATTTAACCGCATCCTTATTCTTTAAAATGCATTGAGCACTATTAACTGTTTGGCCAATAAATTTATCCAGAAAAAAAGAACCGTATTTATCCCATCCATCTTTTACTTCAGAGCTTGATACTACGGCCACATCTGCCATTTCTTTTTCTTTTTGATTCAGTTCAAAATAAAGGTTGTTGTCTAAGGCATCAGCATTATTAATTCTTTTACTTTCGGTATTATATCCGGTAAAAGTTATCACAAGGTTATATCCCCCATCGGGCAGGCGAAGCCTAAAATTTCCTTCTGCATCTGTAGCAGTGCCAAGGGTAGTGTTTTGTGCAAAAACAGATGCACCCTGCAGGGGCAATTTAGTTTGGCTGTTGATGACTTTTCCATAAGCCGTAAAATAAGAAGTTTGAGAAAATACAAGAACAGAAATACAGGAAAGTAATAAAAATGAAACAATTTTTTTCATGGGACAAATGCTGGTTTGGTGGTAATGGATTTTAAAAATACGTTAATGAATGTTAAGTTTTTGTTGCAATGCCATGCAGGTGTCTGCAATGGTTTGCTGCAGCGGGTAATATTTAAACTGCGGAAGAAATTTAAGCAATTTGCTGTTATCAAAATTTACTTTAGCCATAGCTGTGGCAGCCGTTTCTTTTGTAAGCAAAGGGGGCTGGCCTGTAAATTTTGTTTTTATTGCTTCCAGTTTTGTTACCAGCCTGGCCAAAAAAGGAGTTACTTTTTTGTGTGGTTGTTTTTTATTAAAAGCATTTGCAATACCATTAAATACATTTTGATAGGTTTCATTTTGTGCGCTTATGATAAACCTTTCTGCATTTACTGCACTATCCATTAATAATATCATTGCATTCACCACATCTCTTACATCTACAAAACCTGATGTGCCGTTTGTGTACCATGGAAATTCGTAGTAGGCCGATTTAAAAATAGCAGTAGAGCCTTCATTCCAGTTTCCGGGCCCCAGGATAATAGTTGGATTTACAATTACAGCTTCCATCCCTTCTGCAATACCCCGCCACACTTCCATTTCGCCCAGGTGCTTACTTTCTCCGTATTTACTGTTGCTTGTTTCTGGTGTCCAGTTCATTTTTTCATGAATAGGTTCATCTTCTCTTATGCGGCCCAAAGCAGCTACAGAACTTACATGAACCAATTTTTTTACGCCGGCATTTAATGCAGCATTTACTACATTGGCTGTTCCCTCTACATTTATTTTATACAGCCGCTCCTCATCTTTTTTATGAAACGAAACCAACCCTGCACAATGATAAATTTGCTCTACGTCCTTCATTACTTCTTCCAGTGTAATTACATCCAGAATATCACATTGTGCCTGGCTATAAAGAGGATGATCATAATGAGGCAATGCAGTTTTGTTGTAAATGGCTTTTACCTTTTTTCCCTGGCCCAGCAGCCGGCTTATTAATGTAGTACCAATTAAACCTGTAGCACCAGTTACTAAAATTTGCCCAGCCTCTTTCTCTAAAAAACCGGGTGTTTCTACAGGTAAATTTTCGGGTAAATTATCTATAAAGTTTGTCAAATCGGGCATCTTCGTTTATGCGTTATCGTAATTATAAAATCCTCTTCCGGTTTTGCGACCAAGCTCGCCTTTGTTTACTTTATCTATTTGCATTGCAGCAGGTTTAAATCTTTCTGCGTTATCAAAAGCCTGGTATAAAGATTCAGATACTGCCAGGTTTACATCCATCCCTATCAGATCCATCAATTTAAAAGGACCCATTTTGAAACCCGCTGCTTCCATTGCGGCATCTACATTTTCTATGGTAGCTAAATTAGTTTGCACCAGGTGCATAGCTTCCAGGTAATAGTGCCTTGCCACACGGTTTACAATAAAGCCCGGTGCATCTTTGCAAAGCACGGGAGTTTTATCCATACTCAAACATAATTGCATTACTTGCTCAGCAATGTGTGCATGCGTTTTTTCTCCCATCACCACTTCTACTAATTTCATAATATGAGCAGGATTAAAAAAGTGCATGCCCAACACCCGTTCGGGGTGGGCAATATTTTTTTGTATTAAAGAAATGGAAAGAGAAGAAGTATTACTGGCCAGGATAGTAGTGGGGACATTAATAGCAGCAAGTTGTGTAAAAAGTTTTTCTTTTATGGCTGGTATTTCTACTATGGCTTCTATAACAATGCTGGCTTTGCATTCATTAATATCCGATGTATAAATAATCTGTTGCTCAATTTCAATTTTTTGAGCTGCAGAAATTTTTTGTTTGCTCAGCAGAAAATTTAAATTTTTATCTATGTTTTTCCGGGCAGTTTCTACCACTGCTTCATTTATATCGAATAGTATAACCGGGAAATTTTTTTGTGCTACTGCCAGTGCTATTCCGCTACCCATGGTACCGGCACCTGCTATGCATACATTTTTTATCATGCGCAAAAATAAAACATATTTGCTGAGACTGGAACGGGCAAAAAAAATTGGCCAGACGGAGAACGTAAGACCAATTTTTTGGATGACACACTCTGCCTCACCAGGTGCTTTATTTTTTATTGCTTTGCATCGGCTTCCACCTTTGCTTCTGCTTTCATTTTTTCGTTGGCAGTAATAACAAATTCTACCCGGCGGTTTAATGCTTTGTTTTCTGCGGTAGCATTATCTGCAATGGGTTGAGATTCGCCATACCATTTTGTAATTAACCTAGCCGAAGCAATACCTGTATTTCTTAGGTAATTGCTTACTGCATCTGCCCGGCGCTGAGACAAACCAAGGTTATATGCCGTAGTACCTACATTATCTGTGTGGCCTTCTATCAACAGATTGGTTTCTGCATATTCGTTAAATATTTTTATAAGTTTATCCAATGCCAGTTTAGAGTTGGCAGTAATATCATATTTATTGGTTGCAAAATATACTCCTGCTTTAGATCCATCAGGGTTGGCTTCATCAAATGTTACTCTTATGCCTTCGCCAATTCTTTCTACTTTGGCACCGGGTATTTCTGTTTTAATTTTTTCTGCCTGCTTGTCCATTTTATTCCCAATAATACCACCAGCCACACCACCCACTGCAGCACCAATGATAGCCCCCAATGCTGTGTTATTTTTATTGCCCACATTATTTCCAATAACGCCTCCTATAACTGCACCTGTAGTAGCACCTACAATTACACCCTTATCCTGTTTACTCATTCTTCTGGTAGCATCGCAACCAGTACCTGCCAACAAAATGGCAGCAGAAAAAAACACGGTATTTATAAAAATATTTTTCATATAAATTTTTTAATAATGATGATTAAATGATTGATAAATTAGTTCCTTACAAAATTATAAATGAAGGATGCTGGTTTGCCTTCAAAGCTGATATCGTTTCTTAACTGCATGGTTGTATTATCCAATTTAAGAATGGTAAAACGGTAGCCTGCATTGCCCTCTTCTACCGGCTTTAATTTATCGTCTAATTTTTTAAATTGAAATAGTTTTGGTTCTCCCTTAGCCTCATAGATAGACCAGCGTATATTGCGCTTTACTGCCACACATTCGCCTGCATTTTTTGCTATAGAATAACTTCCAAGGCTATTATTCTGATTAAAGCTCCAGGTACTTCCTATAAAACAGTTTAGGTCTGCTTCATTTAAAATCCTGGATTTTACTTTGCCCATAATACCTTCGGTAGATACGGTTTGCAATTGCCAGTTACCATCTATATTTTTTTTGTAAGTGCGTGCTTCTTTAGAAGTGGAACAGGATGCCAAAAAAATAACAGCAAAGAAGACACTGAGTACCGTTGTGGTTTTTTTCATAAAAGTTTGTTTTAAGGTTTTTACAACCAGATTTTCAATTAGTATGCCAAAGATGGGATTGCATAAATAAATCAGCATCCATTTTAAATAAACAATTATTATATATCAAGAAGAACCAGCACAGCAGGGGTTTAGGTAACGGATGCAAACTGGTTTAAGAAGCGGAGATCATTTTCGCTAAACAGGCGCAAATCTTTTATCTGGTAGCTTAACATGGCAATTCTTTCTACACCCATCCCAAATGCAAATCCTGTATATTTATTAGAGTCTATGCCACAGTTATCTAATACTTTTGGATGCACCATACCACATCCCAGTATTTCTACCCAACCCGTTTTTTTGCACACACTGCATCCGGTGCCTCCACATATAAGGCAACTAATATCCATTTCGGCACTCGGTTCTGTAAACGGAAAATAAGAAGGGCGAAAACGAACTTTTACGTTAGCCCCAAACATTTCCTGCACAAAAAAATACAGGGTTTGTTTAAGGTCGGCAAACGAAACATTTTCTGCTATGTATAAACCTTCTACCTGGTTAAAAAAACAATGTGCTCTTGCACTGATGGTTTCATTTCTGTAAACCCGGCCGGGGCAAATAATGCGAAGGGGCAGTTTGCCTTTTTCCATTTCTCTTATCTGCACATTGCTGGTATGCGTACGCAATAACCAATCAGGATTTTTAAGAATATAAAAGGTATCCTGCATATCTCTTGCCGGGTGATTTTCCGGAAGATTTAGCGCCGTAAAATTGTGCCAATCGTCTTCTATCTCCGGGCCTTCTGCCACAGAAAATCCGAGGCGGTTAAAAATTGAAATTATTTTATTTTGAATAATGCTTATCGGATGTCGGCTGCCAATACTGTCTGAACTTCCGGGCAGGCTTACATCTATTAATGCAGCAATTTTTTTGGTGTCATTTTCTGATGCGCCTTTCAGTTCCTCAAATTTTTCTTCCACAAAAACTTTAAACTCATTCAGCAATTGCCCGGCTTCTCTTTTTTGTTCTGCAGCCACATTTTTCATTTCGCTCATAATGTTTTTTACCAGGCCCTTTGTGCCCAGGTATTTTATGCGAAAGACTTCCACGTCATCCTTTGTACCCGCAATGGCTGCTTTAATTTCATTCCTGTATTGCTCAATTTGTGCCAACAATTTTTCCATGCGGCAAATATAACCTCATAAAGGCAAAAGTCAAGGGGCAGTGCTTTAGAATATCTCCGGGCATTTGTTCTACCATTTTGTTTCTTCAAATCTTTGGTGGGCGGTTTGGATTTGTGTACAATTATATTCAAATGTAGATGTGGAAGATTTGAAGATGATTATTGTATGCTGCACCGCTCCCTCTCCTGACGGAGAGGGAGAAGGAGGGTGAGGTAGCATGGTAAAAAATTATCCGGGACTGAACAATGAATTTGTGACGAATTCCGTTTTTATCAAAAAATAAATCCCTATTTTTAAATATCTAAATAATAAAACCATGGCACTATTTAAATCTGGCAACCCCACTTTAGGTGAAAATAAATTTAGAAGTACGGTACTAAACGACGTACTTACTTATGAAAATGCAATGACTGTAAATGGAACCTTACAAAAATTCGGATTTCTTTTTGTAATGGTTTTGGGCTCTTCTTTTTTTTCATGGAAAGAATTTGCCGATGGAGGCAATGTAACACCCCTTATATGGACGGGCGCAATAGGTGGATTAATCATTGCAATCATCCTTGCATTTAAACCCGTATGGTCGCCGCTGCTTGCGCCTTTATATGCATTGCTGCAGGGGTTGTTTATTGGTGCTATTTCAGCAATGTACAATTCTGCGTTTGCATCCCTAGCGCCCAATATTATTATTAATGCAGTTGGACTCACTTTTGGCGTAGCAGCCGCCATGTATTTATTATACAGTTTTAAAATAATTAAGGCCACCGAAAAATTTAAATCTGTTGTTATT
>JBKJSJ010000027.1:0-7652 GCA_046595965.1 Ferruginibacter sp. | reverse complement strand
GCTTCCATCTTTATTCAATACTGGGCAGCAGGGCAGGGATATACGGTAAGAACTCAGCAAACCATGGTTTTTACTACACTCTGTTTTGTGCAACTGGGTAATGCTCTTTCTGTACGTTCTGCTTTTGATTCAATTTTTTCGGGTCGCATATTTGATAACAGAGGCTTATGGGGGGCAATTGTATTAACGGTTAGCCTGCAGTTATTAATTGTGTATGTACCACTTTTGCAAACTATTTTTAAAACAGTTGCTTTGCGCTGGCAGGCAATGGCAATAATTCTGCTGGTTACGCTTGGTTCAATATTTTGTATAGAGTTGGTAAAGTATTTTGGTAAAAGAAAGAATAATAGATAATTAAATGCAGAAGATTTAGTAACCGTAATACCATCTAAGATTTTCAAATAGTCCAATAGTCCGTTGGACTATTTTGTAAATCAAAATGGTATTATTTCTTTTAAAATTTTAATTTTGTGCAGATTAAACTTTTTAAGTGGGGGAAGAAAATAAATAGCGAAGTTTTTGCCCCACACCTTTGATCTTTGGAACTTCCTTTTTCAGCCGCATATACTCATGCATTATGATGGTTACAGGAGCCTGCGTATTGATATTATGCCTAATGCCGTAAATAGCCGGAGTTGTTTCTTTTACATAAGTTCCAAACAGGTGGTCGTATATCATCAGTATTCCACCAAGATTTTTGTCTATATATTCCGGGTTGGTACCATGGTGTACCCGGTGATTGGAAGGAGAATTAAATATCCTGTCAAACATGCCCAGTTTACCCACTTTTTCTGTATGAATTAAATAATTATCAATGGCTGTTACAGATTCTATGAATATAACCATTGCTGGAGGAAGCCCGATAAAGCAGAGTGGTGTCCAAAATAAAAAACGGTAAAAGAGATGCAAAAAATTTGTTCGCAGCCCGGTGGAAAGATTAAAATATTCGGATGAATGGTGTGTTACATGTGCTGCCCAGAAAATCCTTGTATTATGGCCACACCAATGATAGAAATAGTGAATAAAATCACAACTCAAAAACCCTGCTATCCATAGCCACCAGGACAATTCCGGTTTGAAAATGGAAAAACTATATACTGCAGAATAAAGACTGAATTGAACTCCCTTTATAAATATACCAACTAGTATGAGGCATCCTCCGATGAGTAAATTAGCCTTCACATCTTTGATCATTTTTTTTTCTGGCCGCTCCAGCAGCAGTAATATAAATTCAATGGCAAAGGCTGCAAGTAAAAGTATGAGCGCTATTGTATCAAATTTGTACATACTTTATAGATTTCAAATGAGCTGCTATACAGATGCAAAAACAGTAGCCAGGTGCATTAATTTATTCCAGCAGCTTTAGTTTAAAAAAGTAATTTTAGTAAGTTTACTATAAACGTTCAGTTAAGTTAATACTTTAAAAAGGAAGAACAAATATCCCAGGGCATAATTTAGCAAAGAAACCAGAATGGGTTACTATTAATTAATGAGGTACCATAAAAGCATACTACGATTATAGTCGCATTTTTAAAAAGCTGTTGGTAGTTCTTTGAGATATTCATTACTGTAGGAGTAAACTATAGGAAATATATAATGCATTTTTTATGACCAGTTCAGAAAAAACTCTTTACCTATTGTGAAAATATATTGGTTTTTGTAACAGTATTCATTGTCCATATTTTAAATAAAAAATTTAATAAATAAATACCTATTTTACTAAAACAAAACATAAACTGTTGTTCATCAAATAAATTATAGTTTATATGTCAGCGTCTAATCAGCAGGTACCACACTACACAAAGAACCCAACAGACGATAAACATTTTAAAGCATTAAGAGAAAAGGTGAAGCTGGTGATAGGATCTCTTCCTGCTTCAAGGCTGGGCATATCCAGGTGTAAGGCTATTCTTCTCCCCGTATTATACCTTGGTATTTATATCGTGGCATTGTTTCAAAAGAATTATTTTTTGTTTTGTACCACCTATTTTTTTTTAGGATTATTGTTGATCATTATTTTTCTCAATCTTATACATGAGGCATGCCATAATAGCTTATTTAAAAGCAAACGAAACAATGAGCGGTATATGCTGTTGTTTGATATGATAGGTGCTAATAGCTATATGTGGAACAAAAGGCATTTAAGACTTCATCATAATTTTACCAATGTAGACGGATGGGACAGCGACATAGAAAAAAGCAAATTTCTTAAGGTACATCCACAAAGAGAAAAAAAAACTGGTCACCCATATCAGCACCTTATAATATTGATCTATCCATTGTTTATTACCAACTGGTTTTTAATAAGAGATTTTAAAGATTTTTTTTATTCAAAAATGATTGTTAGAAAAATTGGAGAAATACCTTTTAAAGAATATATCAGGCTTTTCTTTTTTAAATTCTTTTTTATAACCTACCTGGTTATTATTCCTGCTTTCCTTACCCCTTTTACTGCCGCACAAACAATTTTTGCATTATTTATTATGTTACTAACAGCAGGGTTATTTGCTTTGTCTGTTTTATTACCACCTCATGTAAATACTGAAAATCATTTTCCGGTAGCTGACAGCAAAATGTATCTGCCACAAAGCTGGCTGATGCACCAGTTGAATACCACCAATGATGTAAACAGGTCAAACTGGTTTACGAAGCATATTATGGCCAATTCAAATTTTCATTTATCGCATCATTTATTTCCTAATATAAGTTATGTGTATGCCCCGGAAGTTACAAAAGCTATAAGAAAATACAACCTGCAGCAAGGGTTGCCTTACAGATCTTATCCCATGTTTACCACATTTAAAAATCACTACAAGCTCATTAAAAAAAATCGCCGGGTTATTAACCTGTTAGAAGAAGATATGTAAGCAACATTAAGACAACAGTATGAAAAATTTCCGCTACGCAGATATTCATTGTCACCCTAACCTGAAAGCATTCGGTCACAGTTTTGATAAAAGAAAAAATAGGAAGAGTGATATGTGGTTTCACTCCAAGCCTTCTTTTTTTGCAAAAAAACTTCACCAGCTTACAGGGATCACAAAGTTTTCGCAGACTGATTTTACTGCCATGGCCAGGTCAAACGCTAAAATAATTTTACTTTCCTTGTATCCTTTTGAAAAAGGATTTTTCAATAACATAAACATGCCATCGCAAATAACAGCTATGCTTGGCAATTGGGGAATTGAAATAGGTTACCGTAGAATAAGGCACTTGCAAAAGCATACTGATTATTTTCAGGATCTTCAGAATGAATACCAGTTTGTGTTGAATAGTGAAAAAAATCAGCTTATTGATACAAAAAAATATTGCTGGCAATTAACCGCTAACTGGCAGGATGTGGAAGAAGCATCTAATAAAGAAAATACAATTGCAGTAATTATTACAATAGAAGGGGCGCATGTATTTAATTGTGGCCTCACAGATTTTGGAGTAGAACCTGATGAAAAAGAAATTCTAAAAAATATTGATGTAGTAAAGAAATGGGAGTTTCCACCTCTTTTTATAGGTTTGGGCCATAATTTTAATAATGATTTATGCGGACATGCAAGAAGCCTGCAACGGCTTGGTAAAATGGTAAATCAAAGTAAAAACCTGGAAAATGGCCTGAGTGAACTGGGCATAAAAGTAATAAACGCATTGCTGGACAATAGCAACGGCCGTACTATACTTATTGACTTAAAACACATGAGCCTCTTATCCAGGCTGGAATATATGCAGCTTTTAAAAACGAAATATTCTGAGAGACAAATACCGATAATTGTAAGCCATGGTTCTGTAACAGGATTATCATTAAACGGCCAAAGTATTAACAGCACCTGCCTGGATATTTTTAATTCGGAGAGCATCAATTTTTATGATGAAGAAATAATTGCTATAACAAAATCAGGTGGACTTTTTGGTTTGCAAATGGATATAGGGATACATGCGGATATAAAAAAACTGAAAAGCAACATGCCTTTGGCAACAAAGGATACAGCACTCAGGAGATCGGCAGCCATTATCTGGAATCAACTACAACATATTGCTGTTTTGTTAGACAGTAATGGATTATTCTCCTGGGGCAGCACTGCTGTTGGAAGCGATTTTGACGGGAGTATTAATCCGTTTCCGGGTATACTCACCGCAGAAAGTTTTGCCCCATTGTCTGAGGAACTCATAGTATTAGCCGATAATTTCCTGGAAATGAAAACGCTGTCTTTACCTGTAAACATGCAAATAACTCCTGAAGAACTCATCGGCTTATTTTTATATGATAACCTGCACAGGTTTTTAAAAAATAATTATTCGTAGGTTTTACATCATAATAAAAAAAACCCGTAATAAACGGGGTTAATAATATTACCATCAACAGAAAAAAGCTTATCTCAAAAATAATAACTCCCTGTACTTTGGAAGCGGCCAGTAATTATCATCTACCATCAGTTCCAGTTTATCTACATGGTATCTTATCACATCAAAATATTTGCCCTTTACATCATCGCAATAAGCAATGGCTTTGGTTTTTGTTTCTTCAATTTCGTTGGCCACTTTTCTTGCTTCAATCATTTTTTCTACATTGTCTGCAATGGTATTAATATGATTGCTCAATACCTCCAAAATTTGTTTTTGATTGGCAAACGAAGTTTCAGCAAGTCCTACTTCTTTTAGTCCCAGTACATTTTTTATCAGGTCGTTTTGATACCTGGCAGCAGCAGGTAAAATAAGCGTACTGGCCAAATCGCCCATTACCCTTGCTTCTATCTGCACTTTTTTTATGTAGGCTTCCAGCATTATTTCATGCCTGGCTTCCAGTTCGGGATGGCTGTAAATATCGTTGTCTTTAAAGAGTGCTTTTGCTTTATTAGTTACAAAAGCATCCAGCGCAAGGGGGGTGGTTTTTACATTTTCCAATCCTCTTTTTTCAGCTTCTTTTGTCCACTCATCGCTGTAGCCATCTCCTTCAAACAATACTGCCTTACTATCAACAATATATTTCTGAATGATCTGCATAAGGGCTACTTCTTTCTTTTCGCCTTTTTCTATCAATCCATCCACTTCAGTTTTAAAACTTTTAAGGGTTTGTGCCATGATGGTGTTAATGGTAGTCATGGGGCCTGCACAGTTAGCAGCAGAACCTACCGCACGGAATTCAAATTTATTGCCTGTAAATGCAAAAGGCGACGTACGGTTGCGGTCTGTATTATCCAGCATCAGTTCCGGAATACTTTTATGAATATCTAATTTTAAGATGGCTTCGTCCTGCTCATCAAAATGACCGCTCACCCTGGTTTCTACCTGGTTTAAAACATCGGTTAAATATTTACCAATAAAAATAGAAATGATTGCCGGTGGTGCTTCATTGGCTCCCAGGCGGTGATCGTTTCCTGCACTGGCAATAGTTGCTCTCAGCAGGTCTGCATAATCATGCACTGCTTTAATGATGTTTACAAAAAATGTAAGAAACATCAGGTTGGTCTTGGGTGTTTTGCCAGGTGCCAAAAGGTTTACACCCGTATCTGTGCTAAGGCTCCAATTGTTGTGCTTGCCGCTTCCGTTAATACCTGCAAATGGTTTTTCGTGCAGCAATACCAAAAGATTATGGCGCTTGGCCACCCTTGTCATCACATCCATCAGCAAGGTATTATGATCTACCGCAAGATTGGCTTCTTCAAAAATGGGCGCACACTCAAATTGTGCAGGTGCTACTTCATTGTGGCGGGTGCGCAGGGGAATACCCAGCTTGTAAGATTCTTGTTCAAAATCCCTCATATATGCATACACACGCTCGGGGATAGCACCAAAATAATGATCATCCAGTTGTTGTCCTTTTGCAGGAGCATGCCCATACACTGTTCTTCCTGCAAGGGTAAGATCGGGTCTTGCATTGGCAAGGCCGGCATCTACCACAAAATATTCCTGCTCCCAGCCAAGGGTGGCAGTAACCTTAGAAACGTTTTTATCAAAATACTGGCACACATCTACTGCAGCTTTGTCCAATGCTACCAATGCTTTTATCAAAGGTGTTTTGGTATCTAAGGATTCGCCGGTATAAGAAACAAAAATGGTAGGAACGCACAATGTTTTCCCTTCGCCAATTTCCATAATAAATGCCGGAGAAGAAGGATCCCATGCTGTATAACCCCTTGCTTCAAAAGTGGCCCTCAAACCACCACTTGGGAATGAAGAAGCATCTGGCTCCTGCTGAATAAGGGCTGCACCTTCAAACTCTTCAATAGGAGTGCCATCGCCTTTTAAGGTAAAAAACGAATCATGTTTTTCTGCAGATAAACCGGTGAGCGGCTGAAACCAGTGTGTAAAGTGGGATACACCTTTACTCTCTGCCCATGCTCTTAAACCATTGGCAATCTGGTTGCCCATGGAGCGGTCTATTTTTTTGCCCCCACGCACAGAAGCCACCAGGCTTTTGTATGCCTCATCACTTAAATAATGGCGGGCAGTTTTAAGGGTAAATACATTTTCATTAAAAACGGCAGTTACCCGGGTTGGGTTACTCACTTTAACCGGAGCCTGTGTGTTTGCAAGATTGTTGATTGCATTAAAACGTAATGAATTCATTGTTATTAAGGTTTTATGGCACAAAAAAAAGCAATTATTGCCATATTTAAATTTTTATTCTTAATTATTTTGATATTAACGCCAGTATCAACTTAAAAAAGTTTATATATTTTTAAATTTAATGCATGCGGTTTATGGTAGCAATTTTAAACTGGCATAAGAGCGGCGTTAATAAAAAAGGTAGATAAATACTGCGGTACCTCACTATTGTATTTGTATTGGGTACTATATAACCAATGAGTAAGAGGAGAAGGCAGGATGTAATGATTAAAAACGGCAGCAGGCTGTTTATATCCTTCATTTTTTTTCGGTAAAAAAGTAAATAGAGCATAAATAACAATAGGTAGCCCATTATTTCGAGGGCCTGCAAAATAGTAAAAACAGATTTAGACTCCCATAAATAGGGGCGTACAAATCCATGGTTAAAAGCCTGTGGGGCATTTTGCAAAATGCCAGGGGCGGTGGCAGTAAGCGAATCTGTTTTTATTTGAGAATTGGCTATCCCCAAAGCAAAAAAATCCTGCTGTTTTTGGGCAATCATTGTTGCAGCATTTAAAGACGGGTTTAATAAGGGAAGCAAAAACAGCATGGCCGCTGTTATCAGATATGTTATTGAAAATGCTTTTAGTTTACTAAAAGAATATTTACTACACAGTATCCATGCTATCAACCCGGGAATCATTATTATGGCCACGTAATTTCTTATCAATAATATTCCTGCAAAGCACACAAAAAATATAAAAATTCTTTTTTTAGTAAACCCATTTTTTAATGAAAAGAAAACAGCATAACAGAAAATGCATAGCAGCGTAAAGATGATGTTGTCTTTATTAATGCCAGAGGAAAAAATCAGTGCAGAAGGCAATAAAAAGCATCCTGCTATTACGGCCGGTTTTTTATCAGCATATATATGTATAAAAACTTTGTACAGCGCCACGGGACCAAAGAATCCAAAAAAATTAAAGAAAATACTGTTTATATAATAATTGCCCCCGCTGAATATATTGAAGACAGCCAAAAATTTTATGAGGATATTATCTTTAAGATGAATGCAGAAAGAACTGGCAGCACTAAAAAATCCCTGTTTATTATAA
>JBKJSJ010000387.1:0-5440 GCA_046595965.1 Ferruginibacter sp. | reverse complement strand
CCGAGGTTGGTATCATCTTCGCACAATAAAATTTTTGGTTTAGCTGCTTCCATGTATTATTAGTTTATTTACAAATAAAATTAATCTGGTTTTTATACTGCTAATATAATGCCTAATTTTTTGTTAACCTTACCTTTTAATGTAAGTCCTGTCTGTAAGGGTTTTTAAAAAACTAATCAGGTCTTTTTTCTCCTGCTGTGTAAGACCCAGGGGCTGTTTTAAGTCACTGTCTATATTTACAGGATCATCTGCAAACATAAACGGAGTATTGTAATGGATACCACCTGCTCCAGGGTTTTAAATCTTCCATCATGCATATAGGGTGCTGTTACGGCCACGTTTCTTAATCCCGGCGTTTTAAATTTGCCCATATCTGCAGTATCTTTTGTAATATTAAACCGGCCAGCATCCCTTGCATCTTTTGCATTATACAATCCAATATTTTTATAACCGTCATCCGTAAAATCTTCCATAGAATGACAATTAAAACATTTAGCCTTTGGGCCAATAAAAAGTTGGCGGCCCATTTCTTCTTCTATAGATAGCACCGATAAATTATTACTCCAGTCATCAAATTTACTCTCCACCGTTTCCAGCGTTTTTCAAAAGCTGCAAAAGTTGCTGCTAGGTTTTTGGCATTTACGGGTTGATGAAATATTTTTTTAAACAACTTTTTGTATTCTTCAGACTGGTTCAATCTTGCCACTGCTTCTTTAATGGGCAGGCCCATTTCATCCGGGTTTTCTCTTGGCATCAGTGCCTGCTGTTCCAGCGTGCCAGCTCTGCCATCCCAAAAATAATAAGGCCGGTTCTTCATATTTAAAACTGAAGGCGTGTTTCTGCTGGTAAGCTTTGCATAAATACCTGTACTAAAAACTACGGTATCTGCAAAAGCATATTCGAGCTTATTACAACCCGCACAACTGATGCTGCTGTCTTTAGACAATATTTTTTCGTTGAATAATTTTTTGCCCAGGTCTGCTTTGGTTCAAATCTCTTCTACCGGGGTAAACGAAAAACTTACAACCATAAGGGTGACAAATAAAATAGCTGCTGCGGGTATTATTTTTTTTATTGGTAGTAAAAATACAAAACCCGTTTTTTAACACCTCACAATTTTTAACCAGAAGGTTGTAACTTTCAAAAAATAACATCTATGCCAGATAAAATTGCTTTTACAGATGCCATCAATAAAGGATACACATTTAAAGGAGAATCGGTGCAGTTGGGTGCTGCTATGCTGGATGGGGAAGTAGTGCCGGAAGCCCGCATTTTTCTTCCGCTTAAAACCTTGAACAGGCATGGCCTTATAGCTGGTGCAACTGGTACTGGCAAAACCAAAACCCTGCAAACCATCAGCGAAATGCTGAGCGATGCCAGTGTACCCGTTTTGCTCATGGATATTAAAGGAGACCTGAGCGGTATTGCTGCTATGGGCACTGTAAATGACAAACTCACAGAACGCTATCAAAAACTAAACCTGCCTTATGCCCCGGCATCTTTTCCCTGCGAACTGCTTTCGCTTACCGGTAAAGATGGTGTGCGGTTAAGGGCTACTGTTAGTGAGTTTGGCCCGGTACTGCTGAGTAAAATATTGGCACTAAATGATACACAGGGAGGCATAGTAGCATTGATTTTTAAATACTGCGACGATAACAAAATGCCCCTGCTAAACCTGAAAGATTTTATTAAAGTACTACAGTATGTTGGCGACGAAGGCAAAGAAACTATTGAAAAACTCTATGGTAAAATTTCTACTACTTCTACCGGAACCATTTTAAGAAAAGTAATAGAACTGCAGCAGCAGGGTGCCGATATTTTTTTTGGAGAAAAAAGTTTTGAAGTAGATGACCTTATGCGCATAAGCAACGATGGCCGTGGAATGATCAGCATTCTGAGGGTGACCGACCTGCAAGACAAACCAAAACTGTTCTCTACTTTTATGCTGCAGATGCTGGCAGAATTATATGCGAGCTGCCCCGAAGAAGGCGACCTTGACAAACCAAAACTGGTAATGTTTATTGATGAAGCGCATCTCATTTTCCAGGAAGCAAGCACTGAACTAACGCAGCAGATAGAAACCATTATTAAACTAATCCGTTCCAAAGGCATTGGCATTTTCTTTTGCACACAAAACCCAATGGATGTACCTGCATCGGTATTGGGACAATTAGGATTAAAAATTCAGCATGCTCTCAGGGCTTTTACGGCTGCCGACAGAAAAGTAATAAAACAAACTGCAGACAATTATCCCGAAACAACCTTTTATAAAACGGAAAACCTGATAACCGAGTTGGGTATAGGAGAGGCACTGGTAACTATGCTTAATGAAAAAGGAATTCCTACTCCACTTGCACATACCATGTTGTGCTCGCCAAGGAGCAGGATGGATGTGCTTACCGATGCAGAAATAAATAATATAAATGCTGGCAGTAAACTTGTGGCCAAATACATACAGGATATAGATAGCCAGAGTGCTTACGAAATACTAACTGCAAAACTTGAAGAAGCTGCTGCTAAAAATCCCATCGAGCAGCAAAACACAAGAGCAGTTAAAGAAGAGCCTTCTACATTTGAAAAAATTGCAAATAATACCGTGGTAAAAAGCATAGCCCGCACTGCAGGTAATACAATAGTGCGATCGTTATTGGGAGCACTTGGCTTAGGTGGAAGAAGCACAAGAAAAAAAACAGGTTGGCTTTAAATTTCCTAAACTGGAGAAAGTATGCATATAACTTATATATTTATTTAGTAGAGTAATAATTCATTGTATTCAAAGAATTAGAAGGTATTACAAAAAAATATTATAAATAAGATTGTAGTAAAAAAACTACAAAAAAGTTTAATAATCTTTGGATTATAGTAAAAACCACATTATCTTCGTCACGGTTTTTCATAGGATATTGGATTTTAAAGCGGGACTAGATTTCTATCTTGGTCCCTTTTTTATTTTTATACCTTCTACTATACTCCTTATAAATCATTTCTACAAATGAACCCTTCTGCATTTTGGTTTAATATTTCTTCTGCCAATAAAAAATTAATTACCTGCCAAATATTTGTATGGCTCCCATTCTTTATTTTTCTTATCAGCCTGTTTACATCCATCGATTCATTGTTTAAATGGACCATAATATCATTTTCAATCATACTAAATTCTTCTGCAGATAAATTGCTGCTTTTATTATTGATACAATTATCGCAGATGAGGCAATTACTTTTAATGGGTGCCGCAAAATATGCAGCAAGCATCATGGCCCTGCAGGTTGTATTATTTTGTAAATAATTTATAATAGCCTGCACCCTTTCTTCATAATGCCGCCGCCTCATTTTTATCTGCCTGCTGTCTATTTTAAAATCATCGGAATACATCCTGTTTTTAAGCAGAAATATTTGTGGCTTATCTGTGGGAGGCTGGTATTGTATAATGCCATACTGGTGCAACTGTTTTAAAGAAGCAATTGTTTTATCAATGGTTGTTTTTATAAAGCTGGCCAGTAACCCTTCATAAATTGTTACCGGAAAATCAAAAATCCCTTCGTAGCTGCGAAGCAATCCTTTTATAAATGGATCAAGGTGCGGGTGCATTTTTTCAAAATCAATTAAGTCATTTTTAGAGGCCGTAAAAACAATGCTGGATGGTTTAAAAAATACTTCATTAAAACTGAGTATTTCTTCTTTGGCCAGAGCCTGCACAGCATAAGTAGCCTGCAGAATATTCAACTTAAAATTTGTAGCAAACAGAGCCAGGTCAAAATCAAAACTTCTCCCTTCGCCGGAACCGGCTGCCACCTGCAGCTGATTCATGAGTGCAGTATAAATTTTTTTTATTTCATCGGGTAAAGGAAAACGGATAGCAGCCTGCTTTAAAAGATCACTTGCTTCTTTATGCTGATGCAGCAAAACTGCATAAGCCCTTTTGCCATCACGGCCTGCCCTGCCTGCTTCCTGGTAATAATTTTCCAGGCAGTCTGGCATATCATAATGAATTACGGTTCGCACATCTGGTTTATCTATGCCCATGCCAAAGGCGTTGGTACACACCATTACTCTTGTATTATTTTTTATCCAGCTATCCTGTTTGGCCGTTCTTATTTCGTTGGCAAGCCCGGCATGATAAAAATCTGCATCAATATTATTTAATAAAAGTAATGCTGCCACTTGCTGTGTATGCTTCCTGCTTTTGCAATAAATAATAGAAGATCCTTTTACATTGTTTAATATTTCTACCAGCTTTGTTTCTTTGGCTGGGGGAGAAAAAATACTATAGGAAAGATTGGGTCTTTCAAATGATTGGCGAAAACGTTTTGCCTCTTTTTTAAATTCCAGTTTTTCGCAGATATCATCCTGTACAGGGAGCGTAGCCGATGCAGTTAATGCAATCACAGGCACACCCGGCAACTCCTGCCGCAGGTTAGCTATACGTAAATAAGGTGGGCGAAAATCGTAGCCCCATTGCGATATACAATGAGCTTCATCTACCGCAATAAGGCAGGGTTTTATGGCAGGCAGGTACTCCAGAAATAAAGCAGTTTCTAACCGCTCAGGAGAAACGTATAAAAATTTATAATTGCCATAAGCTGCATTCTGCAAGCTTTTTTTTACTTCCATAAAATGCATACCGGAATAAACTGCCAATGCAGGAATGCCTTTTTTTTCAAGGTTGGCTACCTGGTCTTTTATCAGTGCTATCAATGGACTAATTACAATGCATATTCCATCCATTGCCATGGCGGGTACCTGGAAACAAATAGATTTTCCGCCACCGGTGGGCAATAAAGCGAGCGTATCTTTTTTCTGCAGTACAGCCTCAATAATTTCTTGCTGCAGAGGACGAAAACTGCTGAAACCCCAGTATTTTTTTAATATGTTATGGATATCCGCCAAGTTATGTTGTTGATGCCAGATGAAGTTAGAAAACCTTTTTTACAAACAGCCTAACAGAGTTAATAGCCAGCACTACATCGCTTAAGCCCATGGCAAGCGCAGCCACAGTGGGCGTTAAAAAACCCAAAGCTGCAATGGGTATGGCTACAATGTTGTAAAGGAATGCCCAGAAGAGGTTTTGTTTAATGGTGAGGTATGTATGCTTACCAAGGCCCAGTGCTTGTGGCAGGTTTTTTATTCCATGATTCATCAGGATCACATCCGAACTCTGCATGGCTATCTGCGAAGCATCGCTCAGCGAAATTCCCAGCGTAGCTTTGGCCAGGGCCGGCGCATCGTTGATACCATCTCCTACCATTGCGGTGGGCATCTGCTTATTTAATGCGGCAACTTTTTCTAATTTTTGCTCTGGGGTCTGTTCTGCTATTACTTCTTGTATCCCTAATTGTTGGGCTATTGCATCGCATTTTTCCTGGCGGTCGCCACTGAGCAAAATGGTTTTTATATTTTTAGATGTTAGCCATGCTATCACTGTTTTTGCTTCGGGTCTTAC
>JBKJSJ010000370.1:0-2644 GCA_046595965.1 Ferruginibacter sp. | reverse complement strand
GATAGGCAAGTGGAAATGAACCAGGCAGATATTATTGCTGCTACCGGCTGGACCACAGGCAGTCTCCTCAATTCACTCTTAAACAATCCTCCCGCAAAAAACTATGATTTTGTTAGTTTATTAATTGGTGTAAACAACCAATACCAGGGAAGGAGCACCGGTGAATACCGGGTACAGTTTACGGAATTATTAAACAAAGCAATTGAGTATGCAGGCGGCAGGAGCAAAAGGGTTTTTGTTTTATCCATTCCAGATTATAGTGTTACTCCTTTTGCTAAAAATGCTGATACTGCAAGAATAGCCCGGGAAATTGATTCACTCAATATTATCAACAAGCAAATATCCATTCAATCTGGAGTAGCTTATTTGGATATAACAGGTATTAGCCGGGAAGCCAGAACAGATCCTACTCTTACCGCATCAGATGGGTTACATCCATCTGGTAAACAATATGAACGATGGGCAATTCTTCTTGCACCCATTATGAAAGCATCTTTGTAAAAAAGACTGAAAAATCCTGGTCAAAAATTTAATATAAATTGTAGGGGTTTCATTTACATTTGCTTAATTGCAAAAAATTATAAGCCCATTTTGTAAGCCTTTATAGTATGATCAGATTAGAATATTTTGACAGCAATGATATTAACCAGTTAATAGAATGGATTCACAGCGAGGAACTGCTCATAAACTGGGCCGGTTCTACCTTTAATTTTCCGCTTACGCAAAAAAGTATGCAATGGTATTTAAAAGATACCAACAACCCTCAATCATCTGATGCATTTTTATATAAAGTAATAGACCAACAAACCAACGAGGCTGTGGGACATATTTCTTTGGGAGGTATCAGCAGAAAAAACAGGTCGGCACGCATAAGCCGTGTTTTAATTGGCAGCAGCCAACATAAAGGAAAGGGTTATTGTAAGGATATGATAAAAGCAGTTTTAAAATTTGGATTTGAAGAATTGAAACTGCATCGTATAAGCCTGGGTGTGTACGATTTTAATACTGCAGCCATAAAATGTTACCAGGCTGCAGGTTTTTCTGTTGATGGAAATATGAGAGATATTCTTTTTTTTAAAAATCATTTCTGGAGCCTTGTAGAAATGAGTATCCTGGAAGATGAATGGCAGTTAATGAAGGCCCGGGAAGTACAAAAATAAAATGCCCGGAAATTATTCCGGACATTCCTTTAAAAATTAGTCTAACATTTACTGATTATAAACCGGGGGATTTACATATCTTTTTCCAAATACCAATACATTGCCACGACCCTTTAAAATATTCCCGGTAGTGCGGTATTTAAAATCTATGCTTCGGATCATTTTGCCTTCGGGACTCAGCTCAATATCCCGGCTGTATTGATCTGCCACAATTATATCATCAATAACAGGGGCTAATTTATCGCCATTTTGATATACTATATTCAAACCGTTTAGTCTTATATCTCTGTTCTCTACTTTAAAACGGATGGCTGTAAAACGGTTGGCACTTATAACATCTACCTGGTCACGGTCTCTCACAAAATTTACTTTAGATTCTCCAATGAGTTCCCAGCCCTCTTCTATAGCAATGCTTTTGCGGGTACTGCTGCAGCTAATGGTAGTAAAAATGCTGGCAAGTAAAATAAAAGCCAGCAATAATTTTTTATTAAGGATAGTTTGCATAAGAATAATTTTAAGTAAAGTTAAAGCTTTTCATTTGTCCTGCATTTAGTTGATAGAAAATATAGAAATAAAAATTCGGCTTCCACCCAAAAAAAATCTTTAGTAAAGAACAGCATTCATTAAATGTGGGTTGTTAATAAATGGGTTTAATGTGCATGAAAATAAACAGTATTTAAATTTTTAATAAACCACCAACTTTCCGATAAATTCCTTTTTATTGTTTTGTAAAATGCGGATAAAATAAACGCCTTTGCTGAGTTTGCCGGCTGGGATGGTATTCACCCGGTCATCCAGTATTTTTTCAAAAACTTTTTTGCCCGGCAAATTAAAAATCTGCATCTCTGCATCTGCTACATTTTTTGCAGCAATGCTTACGGGGTTTTGTTGTGCTGCAGGATTTGGAAAAATAATATAGCTGTCGTTATCAAAATAATAAATGGTTTCGGCATTTGAATATACTGCAGCTCCATTGGCCAGTTCCAGTTTAATGCGATAGGTATTCCCCCCTTTTAAAAGCTGGTTATCTATAAACTGTACCTGCAGGTTTGTGTTATTTGATAATTGTTGAATAGGTAAAAAAATACTACCATTTAATTTTTCTAAAACAATTTTTTTTATACCGTAAACACTTCCAAGCTGAAGGTCTAAAACGGCTGAATTGTTATTTACAAGTGTAGCAAAAAAAGATCGGATAAAACAATTCACTCCCTGCAAAGTATAGTTGAAAGTATAACTTCTTACTGCTTCTTTGTTGCCAAAAACCGGTGCTACGGCATAGTATAATGAAGGATGCAAACTTTTCTGTAAAACAATAAAAGAATCCGATGTAGATATTATCGGTTGTAGGTATCGGTCTCCCAGTTCATAAACCCGGTAGTTATTTATCAATAGATTTTTATTCCAATACAATAAAAAAGAATCCGCACAATTAAAACCAACCCCGGTAATCGTTCTTGGGGCAATGGTAAAAGTATCGCTTA
>JBKJSJ010000419.1:0-3329 GCA_046595965.1 Ferruginibacter sp. | reverse complement strand
TAGATATCATCTACTTCATAAGGAACCTCGAACTGCTTAAAATTCATTTGTTTAAAATTTTATTAGGCTGCAATATAAATGGAAAATACTACTTCGGTGTAAATTTTACACATTGATTAAAATTACTCACAAACTATACTCAACTATATTTTTACAGGATATATACTTTATTTGATTTAGGTTTGTCTAAATTTATTTTACGGCGTTATGAAGTTTTCAACAAGTGAAGAGAATTATATAAAAGCAGTTTATCATTTACAGGCATTGCATCAACGGGTTTCGGCTACTTTGCTTGCAGAAGCTGTGCATACAAAAGCAGCCTCTGTTACAGATATGCTTAAAAAACTGGATACAAAAAAGTTAGTGCATTACCAACCCTACAAAACATTTACCCTTACAGAAACGGGGAATAAAATAGCATTAGACATTATACGTAAACATCGTTTGTGGGAATTTTTCCTGGTAAATAAATTAGGATTTCACTGGGACCAGGTGCATGATATAGCCGAAGAGCTGGAGCACATCAGCAGCAAAGAATTAATAACAAAGCTGGATACTTACCTTGATTTTCCATCCTTTGATCCGCATGGCGATCCTATCCCCAACAGCAAAGGAAAAATGATGGAACTTAAACAAAGCAGCCTGGTAGAAATACCTTTAAAAAAAATGGTGACGGTTAGCTATATTAAGGATCAGCGCAACGCTATGCTGGATTTGCTAAAACATTACCAGATAAAAATTGGAACCCGGCTAAAAATTAATAAACGTTTTGATTTTGATGGATCAGTAGAAATTAAAATTGATAAACTCCCCGAAGCTGTGTTAAGCAGCCAGGTTGCACAAAATATTTATTGCGTACTATGAACGAACAAAAAAACAGATCGCCCGTATCGCTCAGCGAAGTGCATGCTTCTGTAAATACAGTGGCAAAAACAAAAGGCTGGCGGAAATTATTTTCATTCCTGGGGCCTGCCTACCTTGTAAGTGTGGGCTACATGGATCCCGGAAACTGGGCCACCGATCTTGCAGGCGGTAGTAAGTTTGGTTATGCGCTCATTTGGGTTTTATTAATGAGTAACCTCATGGCATTGTTGCTGCAGGGTTTATCAGTAAGACTTGGCATTGTAAGGGGGCGTGACCTTGCACAGGCCAACAGGGAAACCTATCCTAAGGGAGTAAATTTTATTTTGTATCTACTGGCAGAAATAGCCATAGTGGCCACAGACCTGGCAGAAGTTTTGGGTATGGCTATTGGCATTCAATTACTCACCGGACTGCCGTTGATATGGGGTGTAAGCCTTACGGTACTAGATACGTTTTTATTGCTTTACCTGCAGCGGCTGGGCATAAGAAAAATGGAAGCTTTTATTATTGCACTGGTGGCCATCATCGCCATTTCTTTTTTAATTGAAATTATTTGGGCACAGCCAAAGATAGCGGAAGTAGCAGCAGGCTTTATTCCCTCACTTCCCAATAACGAAGCATTGTATATAGCCATTGGTATTATTGGAGCCACAGTAATGCCACATAACTTATACCTGCATTCGGCACTGGTGCAAACCCGCAAGATTGATAAAACAGATGAAGGCATTAGACAGGCTTTAAAGTTTAACCGCATTGATACTACTATTGCCCTAAACATTGCCTTTTTAGTAAATGCAGCTATCCTTATTTTGGCAGCCACGGTGTTTTTTAAAACCGGCAATTCGCATGTCGCAGAAATAAAAGAAGCGCATCGTTTGTTGCCAGGTTTCCTGGGCAATGCAGCACCCATTCTTTTTGCATTGGCATTGATAGCAGCCGGGCAAAGCAGCACGGTAACCGGTACGCTTGCAGGCCAGATAATTATGGAGGGATACCTTAGCCTGCGCCTGAACCCAATACTGCGAAGGCTCTTAACCAGGCTGGTGGCCATTGTGCCGGCGTTAATTGTAATTAGTATTTATGGAGAAAACCGGGTAGATGCATTGCTGGTAATGAGCCAGGTGGTTTTAAGCCTGCAGTTAGGCTACGCTGTTATACCTTTAATTCAATTTGTAAGTGATAAAAAAACCATGGGGAAATTTGCTATTAAGCCACTAACTAAAATTGCGGCCTGGGCTATAGCCGCAGTGCTTGTTTTTTTAAATTTAAAAATGCTGATGAATGGAGTAATGCCCTTTTTTGCAGAAGACGCTATCTGGCCAAAAATTGCACTTATTGCAGCGGGGTTATTTTTTGGAGGAATATTAATTTACATAATCCTTCATCCATTTATTGTAAAAAAAGTAACAGCCAAATCTATTCTCATTCATCCACAGGATGCAGTACTTAAACCCATACAAAAACCTTCCTTTAATAAAATTGCTATTGCACTTGATTTTAGCAGCAACGACAGCAGACTTTTATCCTATGCCATTGGGCAGGGAAATGAAAATACTTCCTTCTTGCTCCTGCATATTGTAGAGAGCGCAGGTGCCACGTTACTTGGCCAGCAAACAGACGATTACGAAACAAGGAATGACATGGAAAGGATGAATAAATATGTGCATCAACTAAAAGATCTAAATTATAAAGCTTCGGGGCAAATTGGTTTTAAAAACCGGGTGAAAGAAATTGTGAGAATAGTAAAAGAAAAAGATGCAGATATGCTGGTGATTGGAGCACATGGTCACACCGGGTTAAAAGATTTTATTTATGGCGAAACAGTAAATGCGGTAAGGCACGAATTAAAAATACCCGTGCTGGTGGTTACTTTATAAGGGCTTTTAATTTTTCTTTCAGGTAAATATCCCATTTGGCCTGTATGTCTTTAAGCTGTCCATTTTTTGTTTGGCCGTCGTAATCTTCCTGCAGTTTATTCATAATATCGCAGCACTCTTTATATAAGCCAGGGAGCAGGCTGTTAAAATTACTTTTATTGATGCCCGCTGCTTTTAATTTTTCTACAAAAATACTGGCTGCAATAAAGCTGATATCAAAATGTTCCTGTTCATGGTTTAAAATATATTCTGTGGTCTTTCCCTCTTTTACCCATGAATTATTTTTATTAAAATAACAATATACTTTAATGTTTAAATCTGATTTTGATCCCACATTTTTAAAGTCTGCTTTATACCCAAAGCCCGATGCAGTTAAAGCCGCAGCCCTGGTATTGGATAGATCAGGTTGGCCTTTAAAATCTTTCCATGTAAGCCGCCTGGAAGCATTGTAATAAATAACATCAGAAACGGGCATCGCTGTTTGCTCTGTCCAGTAAATATTGGTGCTAAACTGTGCCTGGGTAAACTTAAAAAAAAACAAACTTATAATCAGAAAAAAGTATTTCATTAAAATTGCCGGGATTTAAA
>JBKJSJ010000405.1:0-12253 GCA_046595965.1 Ferruginibacter sp. | reverse complement strand
AGAAAAATACCCGCAGGCCATGATATTGTTCAGGAGTTTTATTACCAGCCTGCTGGATAAAACAGAAAAAATAATACCCAGCCTTACCCCCGAAAATTTAAAAGATAATGCACCGCTTATGAAGAAAGCTTTTTGATTAGTGTAATTGTCTCTATACGTGTAATTAGTGAAAAAAAATAGTATGATCATTGCAAATAATGTAAGCAAGCAGTTTGGGAAATTAAAGGCTTTGGATAATGTATCGGCCACCTGCAACCGGGGAGAATGCATAGCACTCATAGGCCCCAACGGCAGTGGAAAAACTACGCTGATAAAATCTATGCTGGGCATGGTGGTGCCCGATAGCGGATTCATTACTTTTAAAGGAAAAAATATTTTGCACAACTGGTTATATAGAGATGATATTGGGTATATGCCCCAAATAGGCAGGTACCCGGAGAATATGACCATTGGGCAGGTGCTTGGCATGATGAAAGACATCCGTGGGTCCAAAAAAGAAATGGATGAAGAACTGGTGAAAAGTTTTGAATTGCCGGCAATATTAAATAAGCGTATGAGAACCCTTTCTGGCGGAACCCGCCAGAAAGTAAGTGCTGCACTGGCATTTCTTTTTGATCCTGCTGTACTTATTTTAGATGAACCCACAGCCGGGCTTGACCCGGTAGCATCTGAAATTTTGAAAGCAAAAGTGATTAAAGAAAAAGAAAATGGGAAATTAATTTTAATTACTTCGCATGTACTGAGCGATCTGGATGATCTTGTTACGCAGGTAATTTATATGCAGGATGGAAAACTGCTGTTCCATAAAAGTATTGAAGATCTTAAAGCAGATACCGGCGAAGAAAAACTGGCTAAAGCTATTGCAAGGGTGATGCTAAAAAACTAAATATGAAAAAAATTATTAAATACGTAACTGGCGATATTCTGCGCAATAAAATTGTAGTGGTTTACACTGCCACACTTTTGATTATTTCATTAAGTGTGTTCGGCCTGGAAGATAATGCAACCAAGGGTTTGCTGAGCTTACTCAATGTAATCCTCCTGGTAGTGCCGCTTGTAAGTATTATTTTTTCTACCATTTATGTATATAACAGTGCAGAGTTTATTGAGTTGCTGGTGAGCCAACCACTGCAGCGAAAAACCATCTGGCTTAGTTTGTATTGCGGCCTTGCGGCTTCACTGAGCATTGCGTTTTTTATCGGTGCAGGTATTCCATTGTTAATTTATCACCCAAATCTATTGGGTTTGATGATGTGTATGACAGGCATTTTTCTCAGTATTATTTTTGTGGGCATAGCCATGCTTGCTGCAGTAAAAACAAGAGACAAAGCAAAAGGTATTGGTATGGTTATCATCTTATGGTTATATTTTTCTTTGCTGTTTGATGGGTTGGTACTGTTCCTTCTTTTTCAGTTTGCAGATTACCCGCTGGAGAAACCCATGATTGCAATAAGTGCATTAAACCCTGTAGATATGGGCAGAATATTAATTATGCTGCAGATGGATGTAGCAGCCATGCTGGGTTATACCGGGGCAGTGTTTAAGGAATTTTTTGGAAGTATAACAGGCATTATTTTTACTGGTTTTGTTTTATTGATGTGGATAGTATTTCCACTTTGGTTATCTGCAAGAAAATTTAATTCTAAAGATTTATAAAATAATAATAATGAAGCGACATGAATCCTTAGCGCCCCTATCAAGACAACATCAAGCGGCATTGTTACTGGCGCAGATGCTAAAAAAAAATGCACCCGCTTATAAAGGACTTCCAACAGACACAGAAGGCAAAATATTGTATGCTGCTGAATTTTACAGCAGCCACCTCATTACGCATTTTACCGATGAAGAAAAAGTATTTGAAAAACTAAAAGGCCTGAGCATCCTGCTGGATACTGCAATAAAAGAAATAATAGCAGACCATGTGTTGCTGCGGAAATTATTTGAAGGGATCAGTAACCAGCAGGACCCCATTACTTATAATGATACCCTTGGCCACAGCTTAGAAAAACATATCCGTAAAGAAGAACGGGAATTGTTTCCTATCATAGAACAATTAGCAGATGAAACTACACTTGCATCTATAGCACAATTGCTAAACCACTGATGAATTTTTTAACCATGAAAAAGGAT
Organism: Ferruginibacter sp.; assembly: GCA_046595965.1. GTDB lineage: Bacteria > Bacteroidota > Bacteroidia > Chitinophagales > Chitinophagaceae > Ferruginibacter. Next base: position 10,123 of record JBKJSJ010000405.1, on the reverse strand, counting down.
ATAAAAAGCAGTACAGATATACAATGGATGGTTGACCGGTTTTATGAAAAAATAAAAGAGGATAAAGTGGTGGGTTTTATTTTTACTGAGGTGATGCAGGTAAACTGGCAAAAACACCTGCCCATTATGTATGCCTTTTGGGAAAATGCACTTTTTTATACTGGTGGTTACAATGGCAATGCTATGAAAAAACACATTAGTATGACTAGGATTGTACCACTGCAAAAAAAGCATTTTACCCGCTGGCTGCAGTTATTTAACCAAACCGTAGATGAATATTTTGAAGGCGAAAAAGCCAGCCTTGCCAAACAAAGAGCCTATAGCATTGCTACCATTATGCAAATAAAAATTGCAGAAGCAGCCATAAAATAATTTTATAAAATATTTCCACGATAGTTTTTAATTTCCTAAAGCTTTTTAAAAAAATGCCTTTAAAAAGCTAAGGCGGTTTTAAAATCCGTCTTAGCTCTTTTAAGGTAAAAAATGTTTGTATTGGTTATTTTTTTGGAGGAAGCATTACGCCATCTATAACATGAACTATACCATTGGAAGCTGGTACAGAAGCTATAACCGTAGCACCGCCAATCATAATTTTTCCGTCTTTTACAGAAACCGTTATGTTATCTCCATTAACCTGGCCCAGTACCTGCCCATCCTGCAGCGATTCGGCTTTATAAACGCCCAGCGATACATGGTATTGCAATATATCTGCCAGGGCTTCTTTATTTTCCGGCTTCAATAAATTTTCTACCGTACCGGCGGGCAGTTTATCAAATGCTGCATTGGTGGGCGCAAACACCGTAAATGGTCCTGCATTACTCAACGCATTCACAAGGTCGGCAGCCTGCACCGCTTTTACGAGTGTAGTATGGTCGGGACTGCCAATGGCAACCTGCACTACATTTTTTTGAGACATATCATCTTTTACATCTGCCTGGCGGGTAGTGCCGGTCTGTTCGGTACTGGTGCTGGTAGTTTGTGTGGCATTGGTAGTTTTATTTCCATCGCAACTGGTAAAAAATGCTGTAGCAAAAATTGTGGAAACGATCATCAATTTTGTCATAAGAATAATTTTAGTGTTAAGAGGACACTAAAGTAAATATCTCTTGCAACATTTTTTGTGATTTAAATCATACCAGGAGCTAATATTGTAAAACGTTGTTCAGGCAAAAAAAAAGTGTTGCAGTTTATTCTACGCTATATTCTTTTTTTAATTGATTATCTAAAATAAAAGTGCCAAAGGGCAGCAGGGAAGCAATAAATGCCCAGGTGGTTTTCCAGAAACTCCATTTAAAGGTTATCCATACTTTTACCAGGTAAAAACAAAAAATTACAAACAATACGCCATGTGCCCAGCCCATGTATTTAACTGCCTGTGGCAAGCCGGCAAAATATTTTAATGGCATAGCTACGCACAAAAGCAAGAGGTAACTGATCCCTTCAATTACGGCTACCAGGCGAAAACGGCGAAGTGTTATTATTGAGTTGGGTTTTTTCATAAAGTATGTTTGCTGCAAGATATTGTAATAGAATTTATAATATGAAATGGTTGAATATTTTATAACCAATTGGGGGGGTTGCCGATCACCTATTTTATTAGTAATTTTTTTTAATAATAAAAATATCCTGCTGTTTTATTTGCCTTGTTGGTAAAGAAAAAATTTACGGCTTTATTTTAAATTTTAATTTTATATCTGCCATTATTTTTTCTGCATGCTCCCTGGAGTTTTCTATAAACAGGCGATGGGTGTTCATGCCGCCGCAGATAACGCCGGCAAGGTAAATGCCTTTTACATTGGTTTCATAACTGTCTTCATTGTAGCTGGGCCTGCACACAGCATCATTAGAAAGTACAATGCCCATGCGGCGCAGAAAATCCAGGTTGGGTTGATAGCCCGTCATGGCCAGCACCCAATCGTTTTCTATCGTTACTAAACCATCTGTTGTTTTAATATCTACTTCGTTTTTTCGGATGGCAGCAATGGTTGAATTAAAATAGGCTTTAATAGAACCTTCCTGTATCCTGTTTTCTACATCGGGCTTTACCCAGTATTTTACCCGATCACTAATAGATTCATTTTTTATTACCATGGTAACCTGTGCACCCTTGCGCCAGGTTTCCAGCGCTGCATCTACGGCAGAGTTGGCTGCACCCACCACCAGCACTTTTTGAAAAGCATAAAAGTGCGGATCGTCATAATAATGTTTTACTTTATCCAGTTCTTCACCCGGTACATTCAGCAAATATGGGATATCATAAAAGCCGGTGCATACAATAATGTTGGCTGTAGTATAATTTTGTTTGGATGTATGGATGGTAAAACCTGTTGTTGTTTTTTCTACTTCTTTTACTTCTTCAAACAAACGGATATGCAGGCCGCCGGAGATGGCCACCCTGCGATAATATTCCATGCCTTCATTGCGGGTGGGTTTGGGGTGGTTGCATACAAATGGAATTCCACCAATTTCCAGTCTTTCGCTGGTGCTGAAAAAAGTCATATTAACAGGATAGTTGTACAGTGAATTTACCAGGGTACCTTTTTCCAAAATGAGATAATTTAATCCTGCTTTTTTTGCTTCCAGGCCACAGGCAAGGCCAATGGGCCCGCCGCCAATAATAATAATATCGTATGCTGCTTCACTCATGCAGCGAAGATATTTTATTAATATTATTTATTTAAAAAAAGAGATGAGATTATAAAAGGCGGGGTTAGCAATTTGTGCAAATGCCAGGCAGGCTAATAATTCTTTTTTAATATTTTTGTTTTTAATTTTTTTTTGCGATTTGCCAGACCTGGACTTTTTCGTTGTGAGCCCAAATAAGCCTGATACCTGCAAGTGCTGTTTACCTGAGTCTAAAATACAAGGTCATACTTTCTACAGTGCTTACGATTTCCTAAAAGAACATGTACCCTAAGACCGTGTATATTTGCCGCATGACAGGAATTGAAAATACAGTTATTAAAAAAGCCATTGTACATAAAATAGGCAACCCCACCCGTGGAGAAGCTTTAAAACTTTCGGCCAATGCTTTAACATTAAATGACCCGCTGATAGAAAAATTATTGCTGAAATATTTTTTGGGAAGCATCAACGAAAATGAATTATACCAGTTTACTCACCTGCACAATATAGAATTGAATGAAGTGTACAATTATGCTGCAGCCATTTTTACAGAAGCAGATAGTTTTATTTTAAATAGCAATAAAATTGCAGAATTTCTTTACAGTAAGTCTTCTCATGTAAAAGTAAAAGAAGGAGAATTATGTGTAGTGCTGTTGGAAAATGTTCCTTTTGAAAATGAATTTGTTTCTGCCCTCGGCATTTTTAAATCGGAAAACAAAGAAACTTTTTTAAAAGTGTTGCAGCACGGGCAAAGCCTGGAGTTAGCATCGGAAGATGGCATTGCCATTAATAAACCCGATAAAGCCTGCCTGGTTTTTAAAACCGCTTCGTCCCAGGCGTATAAAATTTGTATTATTGATTATACAAACAAACAACAGGAAACACAGTACTGGGTAAATGAATTTTTGCAGGTGCAACCACTTGCCAACAGCTATCACAACACCGATAAATACCTGGCACTTTGCAAGCAATTTGTAACAAATGAATATGCCGGAAAATTTGAAGTGTCTAAAACAGATCAGATGGAACTGCTTAACCGCTCCATGGATTATTTTAAAACCAAAGATCAGTTTAGCCTGCAGGAATTTACCGGCGAAGTTATTCATCACCCCGAAGTAGTGGATAGTTTTATTCAGTATAAAAAGAATTTTGAAACAGCCCGCAATTACGAAATAGAAGATGAATTTGATATTAATTTAACAGCCGTAAGAAAACAACAGAAATTATTTAAATCTATTTTAAAACTGGATAAAAATTTTCATATTTACATACATGGTCGAAGAGATTTAATAGAAAGAGGAGTAGATGAAAAAACAGGGAAGAAATTCTATAAGATATTTTTTGAAGAAGAAAGTTAGTATTTTAGAAGCCAGGAGTTGGAATTCAGGAGTCGAAAGTAATCAGTTTTTTAACCATGCATTTCAATTAAAAGCCACTCCCTAAATAAACTTTTAAACCTTAAACGAACCTTTTGAACCTCTTAAACCTTTTGAGCCTTTGAAACCCCTTAAACACTTGTTATGAAAAAAGCAATCATCGGTTATCATCTGGGCGACCGGCTCGATTTAAAAGAACTTAAAAATAACCTGGCTTACAATTGTATTTATGCCGATCCTACAGAATTAATGTATGAGGCAGACAGGGATTCTTATATCGGCATATTTGATTATGGCAGCATTGTGTTTTTCGGGGTAGATAATAGTGTGCAGACAAATATTATTAATGGAGTACGTAATATTTTAAAATTTGACAGCACAGAACTAAAGCGGGAAAACTTTGATGTAGAGATAGATTCGGAGGCATCTTACAAAGTAATTTTCGACCGGCTTATCATTAAAGAAATAAGCATTGATATTGCAAAAATTATTATACTCAATATTGCACAATCTGTAGCACTGGATTATTATATAGAACAGGCCAATACACTGCTGTCGCAAACTTACCAGTTTAGCCTGGAGCTGGAAGAGAAAGGAAAATTTTCTATTAAAGGAAAAAGACTTTTAAAATATATTGGCAGAATGTTGAACCTTAAAAATAAAATTGCACAAAACATTTATATTTTCGATAGCCCCAATCTTACCTGGAACGATGAATACCTCAATGTAATAAATACCGATCTTAGCCGGGAGCTGGATATTAAACTGCGGCACAGCAGCCTGCAGGAAAGCCTGAGCACCGTAAGAGAAAACCTGGAGATACTAAAAGACATCAGCCAGCATTCGCACAGCAACACGCTTGAGTGGATTGTAATTGCTTTAATTGCTGTAGAAATATTAAACCTTATTATTGATAAGCTGTTTTGATAAATATTTAATTTTCTTTGATAATATTTTTCAGGGAAATTTATAAATTTCGTATTCCGCTAACCCTGCATTTTCTGTTATACCAAATGGAATTTCATTTTAGACCAATATGTGGTGCCTGAAATTTTGGTTAGCTTTTGTGCGGTGGAGTTTGGTAAACCTGCCTGCCGTTAGGCAAGTGCCCGCCTGGAGTATTGGGCTAATTTATAAATCAAATCTCTATAACTCCCCGCTAAAAAGTGCATCGTTGATATAAAATATTATCCGGGCCTCATTAGAAGTTGTTAGAATTAATTTTAAGCGAATGCAGTTTGGCTAAAGCCTTTTTTATTTTCATTCCATTACCACGCCTTTAAAGGCGTGGCAATGCACATTGCGGTTGCCGGCTTTAACCAAATAATTTAAAAAATAATCTCTATAACTCCCCGCTAAACCGTACATCATGCTTTGAGATTTAAATTGATTTCAAGTTTTTTTAATACCCTTTAGCGTTAAATACTTTTTTCTAATTTTTAAACTACTGGCAATCGGTATTATTAATCATTTTCTATTTAGACACCGGAATTAATTTAAAAACATAGCCAGGGTTTTCTACAGATACATAAATAAAACCATCCGGAGCCATTCTCACATCTCTTAACCTGCCAATATTTTTCAGCAGCATTTCTTCACCCACAACTTTGCCATTTTTTATTTTGCATCGGTTCAGGTATTTAAATCTCAGCGATCCTACCAGCAAATCACCCTTCCATCCTTTGTAACGGTTACCTGTTACAAAAGCCATTCCACTTGGGGCAATAGAAGGAATCCAGTAAAGCAAGGGTTGTTCCATTCCATCCATGGCCGATTTGTCGGTAATAATTTTTCCATTGTAATTAATGCCATAAGAAATGGCTGGCCATCCATAATTTTTTGCAGCCCCTATAATATTTATTTCATCACCACCCCTGGGCCCATGCTCATGCGACCATATAGCACCTGAAACGGGGTGCATGGTAAGCCCCTGTGGGTTGCGGTTGCCGTAGGTAAAAATAGAAGCTTTAATGCCAGGTTTATTTACAAAAGGATTGGTAGCAGGAATACTGCCATCCTCTTTTATGCGGTGTATTTTGCCCAGGTCATTTTGCAGCGATTGCGGATTTTGTTTTTCATTTCCTCTTTCGCCTACAGAAAAATATAAGAATCCATCCTTACCAAAAACCATCCGGCTGCCATAGTGATGGCGGGTTCGGGAATAGGGCAGTGCTTCAAAAATAACCTGCTGCTGTTCCAGTTTATTTCCATTTAGTTTAGCCCTCATAATGGCTGTGGTGGCCAGGGTAGCAGTGCCTTCTTTTTTAAAGGCAGAATAGGAAATATAAATCATCTTATTTTTTTTAAAATCCGGATGCAGAATTACATCCAGTAAGCCACCCTGCCCATCTGCAGTAACTTCGGGACTTCCACTTATAATTTGTAGTGATCTGTCTTTTTTTACCCGGTACAACTTACCCGATTTTTCAGTAACCAGCATTTCATTGTCGGGCAAAAAAGCCATGCTCCAGGGGCTTCCCATTCCTTTTACAATGGTATCTAATTTTACATTTTGATTTTCTGATACAAATAAATTTTCTTTTATTTCAGTACTACTAAAATCGTAGCGTTCCCGGTTTTTTATGCCCGCTATAATATAATCAGAAAGTGCATATATTTCTTCCGTATTAAACGCAGAATCATACCCAGGCATTCCACCATCGGGGTATCCCAGTTTAATGCCTTTAAATAAATCTTCTCTTGTATTACCATACTTCCATTTGCGATCAACAAAGGCATCCATTTTTTCTCCGTGGCAACCCGCACAAAAATTTTTGTAATGGTTTTCTGCTGTATTGGAATCTGCCATCAACTTTTTTGTTTGCAGGACAGATAAATGGCTAATAGCATTTTTGTCCCTTTCCTTCAAATCTAAAAAGGCAAGGCTAACTGCAACTATTACCAGGGAGTAAGTTAAAAGCTTGAGCATGTGGAATATTTTTTTACTGATCTTGTTATGAGATATCGTGTATCTATTGGTTCTTTCTCTAACGGTGGTGTAGGTTACAAATTGGTGCTGAAACAAAACTGACACAAGAACTTCCGTATGGCTTAAAGTGGTCGTCTTATTTAATTAAGAGACGGCTTCTTTTTATACCATCTTGATTTACTAAGTAGTCCAAAGGACTAAGTGAAAATCTTAGATGGTATTATGCCGACAGAAATCTAATTGGACTATTTGTTATGTAAAGTCGGTATTATAAACTTTTCTAAAAATCTTTATGGTAAATCTTTTCCCGTTGATGCATTGTAAATTCTGAACCATTGCTCCGTACTCATCTCCATGCTCAAAGCATCTACTGCATATTTTAATCTTTCTATTTTGCTGCTGCCTGCAATGGGGATGATGCCAGCCGGATGTTTTAATAACCAGCAATAAATCATTTTATCAATTGCAGGGCTGTCTAATTCATTGGCTACGACGGTGAGTGTATCTAAAATCCGTTGCCCTTTTTCATCCACAGGGTTTAGTATTTTTCCCCCGGCCAGTGGCGACCATGCCATGGGTTGTATCTTTTTTTCTAAAAAATATTCCATATTCCCATTGTCAAAATGTTCTAAACAGTAAGGCGATATTTCTACCTGGTTGGTAACAAGCGGCTCATCTAAATAAGCAGCCAGCATGCTTTGTTGTTGTGCCGTAAAATTAGAAACACCAAAAAATAATACTTTTCCTGCCTGCTGTAAATGATCAAATGCTTTGGCCACTTCTTCGGGATTTAAAAAAGGAGAGGGGCGGTGCAGCAGCAACACATCTATATGATCTGTTCCCAAATTGGCCAAAGAATTTTCTGCCGAGCCTACAATATGTTTAAAGCTGTAATCATAATATTTAATTTTTTGCCCCGGGTTTTTATCTGTGTTTAGTTTAATGCCGCATTTGGTAATAAGCTGCATTTTTTTTCTTAATCCTTTTTTAAGAGATAAGGCTTCGCCAAAAATTTGCTCGCAACTGTAATTGCCATAAATATCTGCATGGTCAAAAGTTGTTATGCCCAGTTCCATCGCCTGCTCTATTAACTGCAGCAACTGCTGCCTGGAAAGATTCCATTCCTTTAATCTCCAGAGGCCGTGTACTATCCGGGAAATTTTAAGGCCTTTTGAAAGTTTTATTTTATGCATACAATTCTTCATTTATTTTAAAGCGTATAAAAAGTGCTTTGTACTAAAAGTACTTTTTTATTATTTAAGTAAATTTAAAAATGATTCTTTTAAAAAGAGGAGATTTTATTGTGGGTTTGCAGGGTCTTCCCTACCATTACGCTTATAGGGGTGATCTTCATAAAAATAATCATCCCAGGTTTTATCGCTTGGTTTTCCATCTTTTAGTATCCGGTAAACCATCCATATAACAGGAAATGGAGAAGCAAAAAACAGTATAACAATTAAACCCATATCAGCTCCCAAAAAAGGCAGACTGTTATAACCCAGCATAAATAGTGTGACAATAATAATGGGAACCCAAATTTTCATAAAACAAGGTACAAAATATTTTTATTGATGAAAACTGTTTATTTATGTATTTAAAATATGTTGAGCCGTTTTGTTGGCCATATTGTATAAATAAATTTTTAACCGGTTTCTTCCTCCGGCACTTCTTTGCTACCGATTAAATCTGCCACCAGCGATGTCCACCCGGTTTGATGGCTGGCTCCCAGGCCGGAACCGGTATCGCCATTAAAATATTCAAAAAATAATAACAGGTTTTCATTCCCGGGTTTACTGTAAAACCAATTGTAATCTCCATAAAGTTTTCTTTCACCTTTTTCATCTTTACTAAAAAGACTCACCACTCTTTGGGATAATAATTTTGAAACCTCTACCAGGTTCATCATAGTGCCAGAACCAATGGGACATTCTACTTTTAACTGATCGCCATAAAACTCTCCGTATTTTCTTAAGGAGCGGATGATGAGATAATTTATGGGCATCCACACCGGGCCACGCCAGTTGCTGTTGCCGCCAAAAAGATTGCTGGTAGAATCTCCCGGATCGTAGCGGATGGTATAATCCGTGCCATCAATATTTACGGTGTAAGGATTGGCATCATGAAATTTACTCAAAGCCCTGATACCGCCACCCGATAAAAATTCTGCTTCGTGCAGCAAACGGTTCAGCAAATAAATAAGCCTTTCTTTTTGTACCAGTGAAATTAACATTGCTTCTCCATCGCCCCGCTCTTCATTGGGCCAGAAGCGATTATTTTTTATCCGGTAATTTTCAAACCAGCTAATGCGTTTTTTAAAATCGGGCAGTTTATCCAGCAATTCTTTTTCAATAGTGCTTACCGCAAAAAGACTGGTAAGCCCTACGATGCTCTGAATGCGCAGCGGCACAGGATCTGCGCCTGCAATGCATAAGGTGTCATAAAAAAATTTGTCTTCATCATTCCACATGGCATGACTGTTCAGCGATTCTGCAATGAGTACAAAGTGCTCAAAAAATTTGGTGGCCGAATCTTCAAAAGCAATATCGTGGCGGGCAATTTCCAGGGCCATATCCATCATGTTGAGCGCATACATCCCCATCCAACTGGTGCCATCTGCCTGCTCCAATTGCATACCCGTAGTAAAATGATGGCTCCTGTTAAACACTCCGATATTATCCAGGCCCAGAAATCCACCTTCAAAAATATTGTTGCCATTGCGGTCTTTGCGGTTTATCCACCAGGTAAAATTGATGAGCAGTTTTTGAAAAACCCTTTTCAAAAAAACAACATCACCGGTGCCATGGGTTTCTTTTTCTATCCGGTAAATTTCCATGGCAGCCCATGCCTGCACCGGCGGATTTACATCGCTGAAATTCCATTCATAAGCCGGCAACTGTCCATCGGGTTTCATGTACCATTCCCGCATGATTAATTGGAGCTGGTGCTTGGCAAAAACAACATCTACCATGGCCAGCGAAATACAATGAAATGCCAGGTCCCATGCAGCATACCAGGGGTATTCCCATTTGTCGGGCATAGCAATAATATCCTGGTTTTTCAGGTGCGTCCAGTCGCTGTTTCTTCCTTTTAATTTTCCATCATTTACCGGCGTAATGCCATCGCTGCTGGTAAGCCAGCGTTCTACATCAAAATGATAATACTGTTTGCTCCATAGCAAACCTGCCAGTGCTTT